>CALCTI010000417.1 GCA_937894105.1 uncultured cyanobacterium | reverse complement strand
GCTTACCTGGGCGATCGGAATTCCTTTAGGGATTTTGGCGGCGGTGAACCATAACAGATGGGGCGATCGCATCCTCCAAACCCTCAGCTATATCGGCCAAGGCTTCCCCAGCTTTATCGCCGCCCTACTGCTGCTGCTCTTCGCCCAAAACGTCTCCCCCCTGTTCCCCGTTGGCGGCATGACCAGCATCGACCACAACGACTTAACGTTAATCGGTCAATGGCTCGACATCGGCTGGCATTCCATCCTGCCCGTCACCGCCCTTAGCCTCACCGGATTCGCCGGACTCCAGCGACTCATGCGTGGACAACTGTTGGACGTGCTCCGCCAAGATTACGTGCGCACCGCCCGAGCCAAGGGACTCGACGAAAACCGTGTTATCTACATTCACGCCCTACGCAATGCCGTCAACCCGCTCATCGTTCTCCTCGGCTTCGAATTTGCCAACCTTTTAAGCGGCGCATTTATCACCGAATATTTTTTCAATTGGCCCGGTTTAGGGCAGTTAGTCCTACAGGCCGTTCAGGTACAGGATTTGTATCTAACCATGGCGGGCTTAATGATTGGAGCCACCATGCTAATTGTGGGAAACCTAATGGCAGATTTGCTGCTAAAAGTAGTCGATCCCCGCATCCAACTGGGTGACGCGGATTAGCCCTCGATACAGGCGTCATATGGTCAGCAATCCCAAAAAAGATTAACGGCTAGCTAGCAGTAAAGATGGACGGCAGACAATAGGAAAAATAATAGGCAATCAATAATAAATGGAGATTACTATTGATTGCCCAATGGGAGTAAAGTCTGGTGAAATGAGAGTAAAGTCTGGCGAAATTAAGCAGGATTGCTTACAGCGCGATGACAAATGATATTGCCGCAAGCAAGCCGGCTACTGTACGAATATGGTTCCATAATGTCCACTCACTAAGGAATTTAGTCCATAGGGTTGCCCCTTCGATACTGTTAGGCTGAACGGCGGCAAGGGCCTCGTTAAGGGGGATATTCCCAGCGATCGTCACGCCAATTGTGCCAAATAAATACAGTAGAATTCCTGCTAATAAATAGATGGAACTTGTCTGACTCCAGTCTTTCAAAACAATAGCTGTCAAGACCAGCGAAGCCACACCAGGTAAGAAAAATGCTGCCATAAACCACGGATTAATAACCGTGATATTGATCGACTGCATGGTGGAAATTCCTGAGGCTGATGGCTGTTGCGATAAGGCTTGCATCACGAAGCTGGAAAAGGTGAAGAAAATTCCTGAGCTCAGGGCACATCCGATCGCTGTGAAGAGAATTAAGGGCGATCGCCAAGTGTGAAAAGCATCCATAGTAATGTCCAATACTGTCATCGTTGATTTGAACTATTGGCGTAGTTTCTTAATGAGGACAAAACCACGCCATTGAAAAAACTGATCACGAAAAATTGAATCAATAAGAAAGGCTGGGAGTTTTGCCAAGATAAGCATCATTGGTAAGCTGCTTCAGAATAAAATCAGCCACATCTGCCCGAGAGATTGCCAGCGTTAAAGTCTTATCGGTTCCAGGAAAACCATGTTTATACTGTCCCGTATGAGCTCCATCAGTAAAACTACTGGGACGAATAATGGTCCAATCTAAATGGCTTTGTTTGACGTAACGTTCCTGTCGCTCATGGTCAACAAAAACCCGTCGTAACATAAAGCCAAACATCACATATTTCCAGTAAAAATTGAGATTTCCCCAGCTATCTCCGGTGCCCAACGTTGACTGGCAAATCAAGCGACGAACGCCCATTTGTTCCATTGCTTGAATAATTTGCCGCGTGCCCTCTGACCGAACAGTTCCAGTGAGTTTCTTACCCGATCCAAGGGCGCAAACCACTGCATCTTGCCCTTGCATCGCCTGTTCGATCGCTGCCAGATCCAGCACGTTTCCCTGGAATAGCTGGAGGTTAGGGTGTTGAAGACCCAGCTTTTCCGGGTGGCGAGCAAACGCCGTAATAAGGTGTCCCTGCTCTAATCCCTGTTTTACGACCTGGCGACCGACGCTCCCCGTAGCTCCGAAAATCAATAGTTTCATGGTGTTAGCTCCTTCGCTTGAACACCTTCAGCGTATGGAGACAGGGAGTCCTCAACTATCAATATCGTGCGAAACCATCACAATCTTGCTGCGAACTTTTGTCGTCCCTTTGAAACCGCTTCGACGACCCTGCTTTGAATCCTCTGATTTTTTGTGAATGTTAACTAAACACATTGTGGGCTGGGGCGATCGCCTATAGTCAAGACAAGTTTGCACAAAGTACCCCCTGCCAGGTATTGTGAGTCAGCCGATCAACACTCAAGCCTGCGATTATAACCACGTTCAGCAGTTGCAAAGTGTTGCGACTGGGGAAGAATTTTGCCACCTTGAAAGCGATCATTCGATTTTTATTTCCCTGCGTCCCCGTCCCATTCACTATGTACAAAAGCAGGATGGAAAACTCCACACGGCACTGTACCAAAAAGGCGAAATTCTAATCACCCCTGCGGATGTGCCCCTATCGGTGCGATGGGAAGGTGAGGAAAATTGCTTGCAAATTCAACTGGCTGATGAGTTTTTAAAGACTGTGGCGAGGGAAACGATTGCTGAGGACTGCGATCGCCTCACCCTGCAACCTACCTTTCAAATTCGTAATCCCCAGCTTGAATCCATTGGCTCCATGCTATTCGCTGAATATCAAAAACAGTTGTCGGGAAATAGCCTTTGTATTGACTCGTTAGCCAATCTTTTGGCAATTCAACTCCTGAGAACACATACGACCACTAATCCCCATTTAGCAGTGTATGAAGGAGGACTACCTCAACATCAACTACGGCAGGTTTTGGACTACATTGAAGCCTCTTTAAATCAGGATATTAAGCTTGCGGACCTGGCCGGATTAATTGATATGAGCCAGTTTCATTTCAGCCGTTTATTTAAGCAGTCTTTGGGAATTTCACCGCATCGGTACTTACTTCAACAGCGACTGGAAAAGGCCAAGCAGTTACTGCAAAATAGCGATCGCCTGATTATCGATATTGCTCTTGAGTGTGGATTTAATAACCACAGCCACCTGAGCAAGCAGTTTAAACAGATGATAGGACTGACCCCGAAAGCATTTCGAACTACTCAGCGATAAACAGTTATGGCAGCATTTTTTTGCCAATCTTGTCATTTTAAAAACCTTTGAAAAAGCATAAAAAAACGAGGGCAGTGTAAACAATACACCACCCTCGACTGCGTAAAAAAATGCGATAACGTTCGCGACGTTTAACCCATTTTTGCTGAGGTTCGGCGCGCTTTAACGTTGGTTGCTAAACCCACCTTTTGCAACACCCAAATAACGTACCAAACCATATCGATTTCCCACCAGTCCCAACCGTAGCGGGCGGAATATTCGATCGCATGGTGGTTATTGTGCCACCCTTCACCGAAGGTCAAAAGGGCGACCCACCAGCAATTGGTGGAATAGTCATCGGTGTCGTGGCTGCGGTAGCCCACCATATGGCAAGCGCTGTTGACTAAGCAGGTTGCGTGGAAGCCCACGAATAATCGCACAAAAATTCCCCATACAACCCAAGGCATGCCGCCCATAAAGTACAGCAAAACGCCGAGGGCGACCTGAAGATGGATGTAATAGTCGTGGCAGAAACGGTAGAAGCGATCGTTGTTGACGTCACGGGTGTACTTGGGGCGATTTTCCCGGTGGGGAACTTCGTGCATTAACCAGGAAATATGGCTCCACCAAAAACCCTTGGTGGAATCATGGGGGTCAAGGTCCTTATCTGTGTGCATATGGTGCAGGCGATGGTAGCCCACCCAGCCCAGCACAGCCCCCTGACCGGCGAGGGTGCCACATAGGATAAAGAAGTATTCCAACCACTTGGGAACTTTGAGGCTGCGATGGCTAGCTAGGCGGTGGAAGCCAAGGGAAATGCCGAGCCCGATGGTAATGCAGTGCAGGGTAACTGCCACCCCTACGGCGCTCCAGGAAAAGTTACTGGGCAGGAGGGCAAATAATGCACCCACATGCAGCAGCAGGGTGGGCACAAGTACTTCGGGTCGAAGACGTGGTCTTGTGGCAATGGTTCCAGTGGTCATGAAAATCCTGTGTGTGGTTGACGGCAGGGTTTGGGATTGGAGCGCTAATTGTTGCCCTAGGGCGTGTCATCAATTAAGAGCCAGAAGCCTTATACAGTGGGGAGTACACGCCCTTTCAAAACAAAAAAGACTAGGGGCTGAAACCGTTACAGCGAAAGGCTTTGAGGTTTAAATGATGACAGCCCCTAGTTTATTGCATTAATCTTTCATAGGATAGCGACTAAGCAGAATTAGCGGCTGATATTAAGCCATCGTAGATTAACTTGCCTTAGGTTAGTTCGCCATTTTATTTAGCTTGCCGTTTAATTCGTCCAAGATTTGCTGCCAGGCGATCGCCGGATTGTCCGCTTGGGTGATGGGACGACCGATGACCAAATAAGTTGCCCCAGCGGCGATCGCTTCAGAGGGCGTCATCACCCGACTTTGGTCGCCTTGACTGGACCAACTGGGACGCACCCCCGGACACACCAACACAAAATCGGGACCGCATAATTCCCTCAGCAACGATGCTTCTAAAGGGGAACACACTGCCCCCGCTAAACCCGAAGTTTTTGCCAGCTGAGCCATGCCCTCGGCGTAGGTTTTAACGTCGGCGTTGACTTTTAATTCCTGGCTGAGCTGCTCGGGGGCAATGCTGGTTAGCAGGGTAACGGCGATGACGTTGGGAGGGGGCACATTGATTTGGGCGGCCCCTTCAACTGCGGCAGCTTGGGTGGCTTTCAGAGCATTGCTTCCGGCGCAAGCGTGGATTGTTAGCAAATCAACGCCGTAGCGACCGGCGGCACGGGCAGCTCCCGCCATGGTGTTGGGAATGTCGTGGAATTTAAGATCTAAAAAAATGCGCTTTTTACGGGCTTTGAGTTCGCCCAGAATCCGAGCGCCGTCGCTGACAAATAATTCCAGCCCCACTTTCCAGAAGGTGACCTCGGGTAGTTGGTTTAGGAGGGCGATCGCCTCGTCATAGCCCGGCACATCCAGCGGCACAATCACCCGATTTGCCGGATTCGTAATTGTTGCGCTGTTCATAGATGTCAAAACCGCTTACGGACCACTTTCTAAAACTACGGAATCTAAAACTACGGAATCAGGCGCACAAATTTCTTTTTGCCCATCTGCAAAATTCGTCCCGTTAGTTCATCGGCTTGGGCAAATTTCTGATTCACATCGGTGACCTTCTCTCCGTCCAACTTGACGCCGCCCCCTTGAATTTGTCGCCGGGCATCGCCGCTGCTTTTGCAAAGCCCGCTGGCACTGACCAGGTAAAAAATCGGCACCGGAAATTCCACCGTTGACAGGGAAAATTCCGGCACATTGTCAGCGGCTCCAGTGGCTCCAGCGACCAAATTTTGAGCGTCTTTTTGGGCTTGGGTCGCTGCGTCAGCACCGTGGAATTGGGTGACTACCTCTAGGGCAAGCTGCTTTTGGCGATCGCGAGGATTCTCTGGCAACGTATCCAACGGCAAATTGGTCAACAACTCAAAATAAGTGATTAGCTGATCATCCGGCGTTTTTTCCAGCTTGGAATACATGGTCAGGGCATCCTCCGATAGCCCCACATAATTGCCCAGGGACTTGGACATTTTTTGTACTCCGTCGGTACCGATCAAAATCGGCGTCAATAGCCCAAACTGGGGCGTCTGGTTAAACAAGCGCTGTAAATCGCGTCCCACCGCCAAGTTGAATTTCTGGTCAGTGCCCCCCAATTCCACATCCGCCTGCACCGCCACAGAATCGTAGCCTTGCATTAGGGGGTACAAAAACTCGTGCAAATAAATGGGCGACTCCTGCCCAAACCGCTCTGCAAATCCCTCCTTTGCCAACATTTGACCCACGGTCATCGACGCTAGCAGTTCCAAAATCTTGCTTAAATCCAACTTGGACAGCCACTCGGAGTTATAGCGAATTTCCAACCGTCCCGGCGTGTCAAAATCCAACACCGGGCGCAATTGTTCCAAATAGGTCTGAGCGTTTTGCTTGACCTGCGCTTCCGTGAGCTGTTTGCGCACCTCCGATTTGCCGGTGGGGTCACCAATGCGCGCCGTAAAGTCACCAATAATCAGTACCGCCGTATGTCCTGCGTCCTGGAACGCTCGCAGTTTACGCACGGGAATGCTGTGTCCCAAGTGGATATCGGTGCCGGTGGGGTCGATACCCAGTTTTACCCGCAGGGGGCGATCGCTTTGAATTAACCGCTGGGTCAAATTTTGGCTGGGATCCTCTGACTCTGGCTGGTCGGGAAAAATTTCCGTAGTGCCGCGATATAGCCAATCAAATGATGTTGAATTGGAGGCAGAAGTAGGGGCAGACATAGAAAGAACGGTAAGAGCTAATTACTGTAACGTTTGAGTGTGAAATTTACGTGAAGTTAGGGCAAAAAATTAGTCCGAAAAAAGGAAGCGATCGCAGGTTATCTTAGAGTTAGTAAAATTAATACGAATGCAATTCATATTGTTTTAGCTAATGTTAGAACTAATGGCAGACGTCAATTCTCTATATTTAAGTTGAGAGTTACGAACAGCATGGCGTGATTTCAATACAGCGTAGTTAACGTGATCATTTTCACGAATTATCCCGACTGAACTAAAGAGCGCTACAACATAGTTAAGGGAGCATCCTGCCACAGTTCATTAGCAGTAACTACGCTGTCAATCTAAAGTTTGACCGGTTCAGACGGCATCAGGCAGTTATCTACCATCCATCAGCGTGCTTCAGCCTACTACACAACCGAGCCTACTTCGGGGGTTGTCTGGTCTCTACCGTCCATTTTTTTACGAGTAAACGGCTAGTGAAATTAGCCACTGTTAGCTATTGATTGAATACAGGAGTTAGTTGCAATGCGTGGGGTACTTCATGGAGTAGAGAGGATAATGACGCAGCGCGAACGGATTATGGCACGGGTGCAGACCATGCCTGACGAGAGTCTTCCTGATGTGGAAAACTGCCTGAATCTGGTGGAGCACAGGAACGGAACCCCTGATTCTTCAGGACCGCTGCTATCTATTCCCTATTGCGCTCCCATCCTCTCCAGTGGCGATGTGTCTGGAGCGTTGGCCACTCGATGGGATGTGCTGACGCGGGTGCAGTCCGCGTTTAAGCGGATACGGGGCGATCGCGCCAGTACGTCGACCCTCTATGAGGCGTATCAACGGTCCCGACCCCAGCTGTCCCTGAGTCGATTGCAGTTTCACGAAATTTTGGTGGAATGGTCGTCGCCGATGGTGGGGCGCTTGGGGCGTGAGGAAGGGACCACTTCGGATGACGATCAGTTTTGGCTGATTGTGTTGCCGATGGCGATGGACTCTTAACGGCAGCACCTAACCGTCTAACGCTTCCAATCCCTGTTGCAAGTCGGTCCAGGTGCCTAATAGGTTGAGCCGCAGCAGTCGAGCAGCGGCGCGAATTAAATGAAACTCTGGCTGATCGGGCGATCGCGCCAGGGCTTTTTCAATGGCATCCTCCGCTGCCCCCGCTCGAAAATCGTAAAGGTTCACAAAGGCCAGGTAGGCGTGGGCGTAGGGATTTTCCGGGTCCAGTTGGGCGATCGCTTCAAAGGCTGCGATCGCTTCCGGGGCACGACGCTGAAGCACCTCCGCCAGCCCCAGCAAATACCAATGGGATAACCGCTCCGGTTCCTTTTCCAAACGCTGCCGCGCCAGAATTGCCGCCTGTTCGGTATAAGCCTGGTGGGGATCGTATTGATTAATGCGTCCAATTTCCGCAAAGATGCCGTCAAATTCCGGCAACCCTTGGCGTAACCGCAACGCCAGTAGCCGCAGTTGCGCCACCCGGTCTAGCTCAGGAGCAGGCTGAGGCTCCGCTGAGGGACTGATCGTCACCGTTGTATTCGGTGTTTTTAAGGGGTAAGTGTCGCCAGTTTTGCGGTTGATATAGGTGCCTTTCACGCGATATTCGCCGGGAGCTAAGTTGGGCGGCGGCAAGGTGGCGGTACGATCGCTAATTCGAAAACCACTGGGCGGATCATCGACCCGCTCACCAAATAAATTGCCTTGGGCGATCGCCCGATCATCAATCCAACGCGACCGCCCCTCAGCCATCGCCGGATCCCCCATTGTCCAAGTGAGGGAAATTAACCCGTGCTGTAACCCCTCCCACGGTCCCTCCCACTGGTAAGTCACCCCAAACGGTACCCCCGGTGGCACCTGTTCCGGCAAAGTTACCTCCGCTAAATTTACTCTCCCTAAACTCACCTGCGATTGGTTTTTCTCAATGGGCATTATCTCAATGGGCGTTATCTCCGACGATCGCCGCGATCGCCCGTATAAAAACATCTCGCTTTCATCGCTCAGCTCCCACCGGGCCACCCGTTCAAAATCGCCACCTTTTTTCACCAGCTCCCCTAACGCTGCCTGGGCTTCACGCTTCGATTGCCGCCGCAATGAACCCTGGTTGCCACTTTTCGTTAAAAACCAATCCAGCGACTGCCCATCGCCCGCCACAAATTTCGGATCTACCCCCACCTGTCGCCCATAAATCTGAAAATCCGCCAGCGCCCCAAAGTAATTCACATTGTGCTGATTAATCTCCGCCGTGGACGGCAACACCCCCACCGTTATCTGGCGATAGGGATCCCGCTGCTGAATTTCGGCGATCGCCTCATCGTGTGGCCACGGCTCCCCGGTATAAGCCAAATGCAAACTGCGGGGCATCAACGCCGTGCCCAGCCACCGCGCCGCCCCATCCCCCGGCGAAATGGCAAAACTATTTACCGCTAACAGCCCGGCACACATCGCCACCATTCCCCAGCGGGTTCGTACCCCCCAAAAGCTTTTCCACAGCAGCAGCCCCTGGGCTAGCACCAGGCTCAGTACCGGTAAATAGGGCAACACATACCGCCAATCCTTATTCACCAACGCCGAACACAGCAGGTATGATCCGCCCAAAATAATCCCAATCCACTGCCAGCCCTTAGCGATCGCCGCTTGCTCTATTAATAATTCTGAATCGACGTTCTGGGTGGGCGATCGTCGGGGCAAAAACCGCCAGTGAATCACCCCCCGCAACAGCGCCAGCGCAAAGCCCCCCAGCACCACCCACAGCACAATTAACGAACAATGCTGCGGCAACAGCCCCAGATAATGGGTCCAAGCATCCAACGTGGTCAGGGCAGGATCCCCTTCAATGCGCGCCGAATCAATGGTTGCTCGCTTGCCTCCACTTAAAATCAACAGCCAATTGGTGCGGTACCAGGGCAGCCAAATGGGCATCGCCACTAAAAATGCCACAGCCCCCTGCGCCAACCGCAACCAGCGCCGCCGCCAAAATGCTTCCGCCATCATCCAACCCCAGGGCACCGCCAGGAAAAACACCGCCGTTTGCTTCGTCAATAGCGCCAACCCAAAGCATAGTCCTGAGGCGATCGCCCACCCCCAAGGCTCCACATCCCGCACCCCAGCAAAGTCAAACCATCGAGGTCGCTGGGAGCCCACCCCACCCAGAAGCCAGCGCCGCCCCGCACCATGCCGCCGCAATACCCCCCACCACATCAGCCTCACCCACCCCCCCACCGGAAAGTCCAACAAATAATCCAACCGCACCCGCCACAGCCCCGGCAGCAGCCAACACAACCCCGCCCCCCACAGCCCCAGCCGCGAGCCCATTGCCCCAGGAAACACCGTCCGAGCAATGGCATACACCGACCCGGTAATCACTAGCCCCGCCAGGG
>CALCTI010000416.1 GCA_937894105.1 uncultured cyanobacterium | reverse complement strand
ATCCCACCCTTACTACCTGCCAAAAATATTTTCTCTCGTAGATATTTGCCAGACATTCTTAGCTTTCACACGCCATAGATAATCCAGAATCTCTCTCCGGTTCTCGCTATTCTTGACGCGGCTCCAAACGCTTTGGCTCCACATCAATGGTGGTCACATCTGTGGCGATACCAGTTGTTTGAGTCGTAGTTTGGGGCGTAGTTTGGGTTGCAGTCTGACTAGCTGACTGATCCGCCGCCGTATCCACAACGGTCACCCCATCCACTTCCACGGTTCCAGGGGGCGTCACTCGCTCAAACTGCCCCTTCTGCATTTTCAGCGCTTCGCCACAGCTCGGACAGCCCAGGGACATTTTTTCTACCCCGGTCATCTCAAAGCCACATACAGGACAGTCCGCCATAGCCGTATTGCGCCGCAGCCACCATCCCCCTACCAAAAACAGCACCACCGGCACCAACAGCAGCACCAAAAATATAACAGCCAACCCGTTAACCAACCATCCCAAGCCTGCCGCACCCAGTAGCCATATAATTCCGAAGAAAATTAGCCAGTTACTGAGACCGGATAAAACGACCTGTAGGGATTTGAGAGGGGATGAATTCATCGTTGGTTTAGCGATGTTTCAGTTTTAAGTTTCTGTTTTATCTTGCCTGTCGATGACTGCGTTTGGGTAGGGTGGCGATCCGATCGCCCCGCCACGGCTTAATATTTTTGGAGTGGATTTTAGGGATCCCGTTTTAGGTATACACAGTGGCGATCGCCCCCAGATAGCGGAGTTTTAAAACCATCCACCGCTAACATTGTCGCCCCCCACTCCTGCAAAATTGGTGCGAGGCTCTCCTCCTCTTCCGTCGTCCATTTTCCCCGATACAAAATCGCCATCCCCCCGTCAGCCACCAGCGGCAACGCGTAACCGGCACACTTATCCGCCGCTCCCACCGCCCGCAAGGTTACCAAATCAAACTGGGGACGCGTGTGGGTCTGTCGAGCAATCTGTTCCGCGCGATCAGCGATCGTCGCCACATTGGAAAGGTCTAATTTTTCTACCAATTCTTCGGCAAAAGCAATTTTTTTGCGAGTGCCATCCAGCAAGGTAATGGACCAGTTAGGCTGGGCGATCGCGATCGGCACCCCCGGAAAGCCGCCCCCGGTACCAATATCCAACATGGAAACAATTTTTTCGGGCGCGTCCTCTGAAGATAATCCTGCGAAAGGATCGTGTGATCGCAACTCAGATAAAGCCGGCACCTTTTCCGAAAAAATTCCCCGTACCGAATCCCAAATATGCTTTTCCCAAAACTCGTCTGGCTCCACAATCCGCGTCAAATTCATCCGCTGATTGCCCTCCAAAATTCCCGCGTAAAGACGCTGAAATAAATCCTGCTCAGCCTCTTCCGGCTGCCAGCCTATCGTAGATTGCCACAACTCTAAATTTTTCGGCAGCGACGCAATTCCATCAGTCATAGGGGCAACGGGGTAAAAATGCCGATTAACCTTACCCCATGACGTTGTTCTTTGTAACGATGACTCTACAGAGCGTCACAGCGAATTTCTACCCGGAAGCCGTCGGGATCAAAAAAGTAAATGCCGCGACCGGTGGGACGAGATACGGGCCCCTGGGCGATCGCCACCCCATTTCCCCGCAACACATCCACCGCCTGGTCAAACAGTTGGGGAGCAATATCAAACGCCAAATGGTCCGCTCGAATAAACTGCTGTTGGGGGTCCGAGCTCGGCGGCATCAGCTCCGGCTCCCAAAATAAATCCAAAATACTCCCATCGGGCAATCGGAAATTCGCCACTTTTCCCGCCGCTACCAGCTTTTTCAACGTACTGGGCACCGCATCTCCCACCAGCTCCTCCAGCCCTAGAATCTCTCCGTAAAACTGGCGCGATCGCCCCATATCCTTCACGTTCAACGCAAAATGGTGCATCCGCCGCAGCACCCCCACCGGCAACGTGAGCAGCGCTTCTTTGGGAACTTCACCGGCAACCTTAACAATCATAGGAGACTGGGACATGGGCTAAATCCTCCAGCAGGTTTTAAGCTATTGATTCAAGCTTTTTATTAAAGCTGTTTTGATTATTTATTCAGAATCTTGTCAGAATTTTGGCTCGGGATGTTTGTCCAGCTTCTTCAGCGTTGTTCGTCAATCCCTTGGACCATCATTGTTTAGTTTTAACGTCCCTGCCTTTGACATTCTGACCCCAAAGAACATTTCGTCACCGCTAACATCGCAACCATCATGGGCAACACCTTCGGTCAACTGTTTCGCATCACCACCTTCGGCGAATCCCACGGCGGCGGGGTCGGCGTCGTAATTGACGGTTGCCCGCCGCAAATTGAGCTCACGGCGGAAGAAATCCAAGGGGATCTGGATCGCCGCCGCCCGGGGCAAAGCAAAATTACTACCCCCCGCAAAGAAACGGACACCTGCACTATCCTGTCCGGCACGTTTCAGGGAAAAACCCTGGGCACGCCCATTTCGATTTTGGTGCAAAACAAAAACACCCGTCCCGAAGACTATTCGGAAATGACCAAAGCGTACCGTCCCTCTCACGCTGATGCCACCTACGATGCCAAATACGGCTTTCGCAATTGGCAAGGGGGCGGACGATCCTCCGCACGGGAAACTATTGGACGAGTGGCGGCCGGGGCGATCGCCAAAAAAATCCTTCGCCAGGTCGCCGGTGTAGAAATCGTCGGCTACCTCAAGCGTCTTCACCATTTAGAAGCCCAGGTGGATCAAAACACCGTCACCTTGGAGCAGGTGGAAAGCAATATTGTGCGATCGCCCGAGCAGGATTTTGTAGATAAGGCGATCGCTCTAATCAGCGATGCCCGCAAGGAAGGAGATTCCGTCGGCGGTGTAGAGGAATGTGTGGAGCGACATATGCCCGAGGGATTAGAAATGCCCGAATTCGACA
>CALCTI010000415.1 GCA_937894105.1 uncultured cyanobacterium | reverse complement strand
CCGCCTGTCCCGCGTCCACCAACTGTTGCAGCCGCTGAAAATACCGATCCAGCACGTCCAATACCCGCACGTCCCAGGGATCAATTTGTCCCTGTTCCGCCAAGTCAATTAGTGATGTAATTGTTTCTCGAAGGGTGGAAGCAGCCATGGCAGCGATGCCTAGAAATTCTTTTGAACTTTTCCGTTAAAGTTTTGTGGGCTAATTTTCGCTAGCTAATTATTACGCCACGGGCTTAATTGGCTGACTAAAATTTGACTTATTAAAATACTGCCATATTAATTTTTAAAATCCTATCAGGTTACCTACTGATTTCTGTTCGTTTTTTTTACTTTAATCTTTTATTTCATTTCTAATCCCTAGAACGTGTCACCAATTAACCTCCAGAAGCCTCACACAGTGGGAAGTACACGCCCTCCAAAATAAAAAAATACTAGGGACTGAAATCCTCGTAGATACTGAGTTTGAGATTTATTTGAGATTGACTTGATGACAGACCCTAGCTCAGCGCCGAAATAATACTGTCAACCAGAGATTAAGTTGAGCTTTTCTTCTGATTTTCAGGGAAAGCGTCGCCAGGAAACACCCCTGAAAATTGCTTTTAAGAGGCGGGTTTTTCTTTCCCAAAACTGACAACACTGAGGACGGCACTTAAAGCAACTAAGGGAATAACAATCCAACTGCCCCAGCGCACGTAAAGGGTTTGGGTCGTGCGGCGATAAAGAGTATCGGCATGGGCGGCGTAGGTGTTGGCGATCGAGTGCCACTGGTCAATGCCGTGGGGAGTGATGATGGCGGAGGTGCCAGTGTTGGTAGCGCTGGCCAGCCATCGGTCCGTTTCGATCGCCCGCATCACATCCTGGGCATGGTGCTGGGCAAACATAGCGGTGCGGTAGTGGGCGTTGTTGGACGAGGTGACGATCCACTGTCCCCCGGCTGCCGCTTGATATCGGAAATTTTCGGCAAAGGCGGAATCGTAACAAATCCCGGCGATGCCCCGCCCGAAGGGGGTAACCAAGAGCTGATGGGCTTTACCGGGCAAAATTTCCACCGGCAAGGGGGACAGACGCTGGATAAATTGCCCCAAAATGTCCTGAAACGGAATGTATTCGCCCAGGGGTACCAAATGTCGCTTACTGTAGCGCCCCACCGGCTGGACATTGCCGTCCACCGCCAGCATGGAGTTGTTTAGGTTGGGGATGGAAGAACGGCGATCGCGAGTTGAAGGCTGGGATTGGGCGGGTTCGAAGACGCCGAGCAGGGCGGGGGTTTGGCGATCGCGAATGGCTTTATAGAGGTTGCTTCGGGATCGAAAGGGCTCTTGCCAAATCAGGGGAATGGCCGTTTCAGGAAAAATCACCAGGTCAACCCCCTGGTCAGCCAGTGCCTGGTAGCCACTGCTGTAGCCCTGCACCGCCAACAGCCAACCATTGGATCCAAATTTCAACTCATTGGGCATATTGCCCTGGATAATGCCCACGTCAATGGCGGCGTCAGGGGAATCGCCCAAGGGTTGGCTTAGGGCAAATAGCCCGGCGGTTTCGGTGACCAGTAGCAGGGCGATCGCCCCTAAAACCCAAGCTTTTTTGAGAGCAGACTTTAGGGGCAACGCTTCAGCGAGACATGCGTTAATCAGCACCAGGATGGCGGCAATGGCGATGGGCCCCGACACCTGCCCCCAGTGCAGCAAGGGCAAATAGTGGGGGCTTTGGGTTAACCCTAGGGCGGTCCACCATAGGGGCATCCAGTTCCCCAAGGTTTCCATCACGCACCACAGGGTCGCCGCCCAAAAAACTCGCGCCAGGGGCGTTGCCCAAGTTGATTTTTTCGTCCCTAAAACTCGCCAAAAGGCCCCTGTGCCCATCCCCCAAGCGGTGACCAACAGCGCCCCCCAAAGGGGGCCAAAAATAAAAAACAAAAAGCCAACATCCCAGAGCCACCCCCACGCTGGTCCACCAGTTCAGCCCCATCCACATGAGCGGATGTAGCCCGGTTAGCCACCACAGCCCCACCCCATGAAACCCGACGCCCCAGGCAAAACTGGCGATCGCCCCGCTCCGAGGACTGACACTCCGCCGCCAGGTCCACAGCAACGGAACCAGCGCCACCCAAGCCAACGGAAACCAACCCACCGGCTCTAACGCCAGTCCGCCCAAAATGCCGCCCATGGCACACAGCAACCACGGGGAGGTCTGGGGAATGTTACGAAATTCTCCTTGAAACATTTTTTGAACTGTTATTGAGAAAACGTAACGAAAATCTCCTTTCGTGACGCCCTAGCGCCCATAGCTGCAATGATAAACTGACCTGAATTTAAATAGACCGACATACGGAAATACGGCAGAAACACTATGACAACCGGTGCTAGCGACATTCCCTATATTTTGCGAGCCCTTCGCGGCGAAAAACTTGAGCGTCCTCCTGTGTGGATGATGCGCCAGGCGGGACGTTACATGAAAATTTATCGGGATTTGCGCGCCAAGCACTCGTCTTTCCGCGATCGCTCGGAAAATCCTGATCTGGCGATCGAGATTTCCCTGCAGCCCTATCGCGCCTTCAAGCCCGACGGCGTGATTATGTTCTCTGATATTTTGACCCCCCTTCCCGGTCTCGGCATTAATTTTGAGATTGTGGAGAGCAAAGGACCGGTCATTGAAGATCCCATTCGCACGATGGATCAGATCAGTAAGCTCACTCCCTTTGAGCCGGAAAGCCAGTTCCCGTTTATCAAAACCATTTTGAACACTCTGCGGGCGGAAGTGGACAGCCACACCACCGTGTTAGGTTTCGTTGGTGCTCCTTGGACGTTGGCAGCCTATTCCATCGAAGGCAAAAGCTCCAAAGACTACGCCAAAATCAAAGCGATGGCGTTTTCTGAGCCCGCCATGCTCCACGCCTTTTTAACCAAGCTGGCTGAGGCGATCGCCCAGTACGCCTGCTACCAAATCGAATCCGGTGCCCAGGTGGTACAGCTATTCGATTCCTGGGCCGGTCAGTTATGTCCCCAAGACTTTGAAACCTTCGCCCTGCCTTACATCAAAATGGTGGTGGATCAGGTGAAGGTAAAGCATCCCACCGTGCCTTTGATCCTTTACATTAGCGGCGGTTCAGGCGTTCTGGAGCGTATGGCCCAGTCGGGCGTGGATGTGATTAGCGTGGACTGGACCGTTGATATGGCAGAAGCCCGTCAGCGTTTGGGTCCCGATATGATGGTGCAGGGCAATATTGATCCTGGCGTGCTGTTTGGCTCTAAGGACTTTATCCGCGATCGCATCCTAGAAACCATTAAAAAAGCCGGTCCCACGGGGCACGTGCTTAACTTGGGTCACGGCATTATCTCCACCACCCCCGAAGAGAACGCCGCCTTCTTCTTCGAAACCGCAAAGCATGCCCATGAACTGTTGGTTGGCGCTCGGTAAGTGCGCGCCTGATCGGCCAGTGCTTGGTCAGTAAAGACCGTTAAAGTAGCACCGTGTTTTGAAAATGCCTCCCATTCCAGTGACGGGAGGCATTTCTATGGGCGATTTCCATGGGTGCCTTTTTCGATGCCGAAAGCATCAAGCTGCCTGCGCTGAGGCTAATTTGGGCACTGAGCTGCTGGTGCGACAAGCCCCTGTTCCTGCGATGACCGAGGGGTGACTAATACCGATATTGCAAGATCTAATACCATCTGCCACTGATGGGCGAGCGCCGTGAACGCCCACATGGCACTTGATGGCGTCAGCGGTGGCTAAGGGGCGATCGCGGCGAATACCATCATTGCAAGCACCGAAAACCTGCACTGGCTCGGGAAGTGGTTCGTGGTGAAGGTAGTAGCCCAATAGGGTGTCGCAGTCGTCGGTGTACTTTTGCGTTTGCAAAATATGACAGTGCCACACCTCATCCATATCGCCACTGGTGGCGGGAAGGGGTACTCCTGGACACAAGGCCGCGTCGAGCAAAAAGCAAGCGTAGCTTTGTACTGCTTTGTAAAGGCGTGATCGCGACCAGCCGTCCTTCTGGTGACCATGACAGGTCCAAAGCTTTTGGAGCAGGGGATCAAAATCTAGGCTTCCCAGCCGTTCCATCAGTGCCTGGGTGGCTTGGGGTGACGTTTCAAAGGCGGCTCTGAGGCGCTGGATTTGGCCTGGGGATAACTTCGAGTAGTGCAAGAGGCGAGGCTGACAAGCCCCTTTGAAAGTCCACAAATGTAAGTACGATTCGGTGACGCACACTCGGATTGCCGCTGGAATTTGAGCTGGGCGATCGCCCAATAGACTACCAGGTAAACCCTCTAAACCCCGGACTGATCCATTGAGACCCCCTTCCTGAAACTGGAGGTGATTCCTTTTAAAAACCTGCCCTAAATATTCACCGAAAGACCTAAGAGAAAATTTCTGAACAATCATAGTTACAAACCGAAAGAGCGGTAGAAATTGCGATTTGGACAATTCCACCCACCAATGCGATCGCCTTAAAGAATTCCCTTACGGAAACTTCCCCAACCTGGACGCCGCTTTTGGGGTGTTACTTCGCTATCGGTCTATAAATTTTTTTTTATGCAAAATCGGCTGATTTTTCTTCGTGCGCAACAGTATTGGTAACCGTTGCCTGATCACAATTACCGATTATCGGAAAGCTTACGGGTAAAGTTGACGAGGGCTTGGGCCAGTGTATCCGCTTCCACCAAGGGCAAATCATTATGGGTGCCGTTGGTGATCGCCACAAACTCAGTGCGCTGGGGATGCACCTGGGCAAGCTGCTGCCCGTGGGAAAAGGGAATAATTTCGTCCTTAGTGCCATGGAAAATTACGATGGGCACCGACACGTCCCGCAGGCGCTGAAGGTTGGGAAATTTGTCGAAGGGGTAAAGGGACACGCGGGTGACCACCCGGAAAATGCTGGTAAAGGTAGCCTCCAGCACCAGCCCTGCCACTGGCTGGGTCGCCGCAATATGAATGGACGGAGCGCCGCCGAGGGAAATGCCGTAGGGAATAATGCGATCGCCCGCAACTCCCTGGTTCCGCAGGTACCGATACGCCGCCTCCACATCTCGGTAAATTCCCGTCTCCGTGGGGGAGCCGTCACTGAGCCCATAGCCCCGATAATCGTAGGCAAACACGTTAAACCCAAGCTGGTGCCACTGGTTAATGATGGGGCGCATACTGCCCAGGTCCGAACCGTTGCCGTGGCTTAGCAATAGGGTATAGGTGGCGTCGGAGCGGGTTAGGTGAACCGCTCGTAACGTTAGGCCAGAGTCGCCATTACCAGAATCGCCGTTATCAGAATCGGTATTAAAAGTAACTAAGTGCGGCTCATCGGTGCTGTAACCCACAGGGGGAGCGGGAAAAATTTGCCGTTCCACAAAGAAATAGCCATAAACGCCAACGGCGACGTACAACAAGGAGCTGAAGCTAAGGGTGCGCCAAAAAACAGTTTTAACGGCGGGCAAGATCGACGAAATCATCTCTCCAAATTCAGATCCCAACGGTTACACCTCAATGACCTTAAACATCGCCCTCTCTGCTACCTGAATAGTGCTGAACGAGTAGAGCTGAAGGAATAGTGCCTAAGCATGGCTCAAGCCCCCCCCTTAAACATTACTCGAGCATTATTCAATGGCCGGGTCGGCCGGTGCCGGAGGAACCGCTTTAACCCAGTCGCGCCCTAGACGCAGGGTTAAGTCAGATCCCAAATCGCCCACGGACGACGGATTAAGCTGACCCACCCCTAGCCGCCGCTTCACCAGCTCTGCCACCTCCCGTCGCCCCGTTTGCACAATTACTTCGGTGCGGCGGAGGGTGTCGCTCCAGGGACCGATGGTGTATACCTGGCGAAATCCCAGGCGTTCTAAGCGGGTACGTACCTGGTCCACCGCTTTGGGGTCTCCCGACGCGTTTTGAATGGCGATACGGGCATAGGCGAAGGCGTAGCGATCGCGAGCAGCATCACTGTTGATGGAGCTGCGACGGGGTCCTTCATAATTCACCTGAAATAATTCTCGAGCCAGGCGCGATCGCTCATTTTCATCGGCAATCCACGCCCCCGCTTCCCCATCTTTCGCGGTGCCGAAGCGCCCAGGCAGCAGCACAAATTGCCAGCGATCGCTCGACTGGCGCAGCCCAAAGCCCAACAGCGCCGTTAGCTCTTCCCAGGATAAATTCGTGTCCACATAATGCTGCATCCGCTGCAAAATTTCTGGCAGCCGTAGCCAAATATCTGGGCTGGCTAGGCGCGATCGCAATGCCTTGAGCAACATTTGCTGGCGCTGCACCCGTCCAATATCCCCCAGCCCGTCGCCCCGATAGCGCACAAATTGCTCCGCCTGGTCACCGGTAATGGTTTGCCAGCCCGCCGAAAGCTGAATTTCCAGCCCCTGGGTGCGGTCCGTGTATTCCATGGGGCGGGGCACAAAAATTTCCACCCCCCCCAGCAAATCAATCAGCTCCCGAAACGCCAGGGTATTGATACGCACATAGCGATCAATGGGCAAACTTCCCAGATTCTCTTGCAGGGTTTTGTTCACCAAAGCGGGACCACCGAGGGCGTTGGCTTGGTTAATGCGGCGGCGACCGTGTCCGGGAATGGGAGCCAGGGTGTCTCGGGGCAGCGCTAGCGCGGTGGTCAGCTTGTCCAGAGGCTTAAGCCGTGCCACTAGCAGGGTGTCGCTGCGCCCGTCCAAACTTTGCTGGTGGGGAGACGCACCCGGTTCGCTGTGGTCAACGCCGATGATGGCAATATTCATGGGGCGGGTCAGGCGATATTGCCACACCTGGTCCCAAGATCGCTTGATTGACGGGTTGGTAATATCCACCGGGGCACTGATGCCCAGCCACTTTTCCGGCTTGAGGGGGTCAAACTGGGCGATCGCCGCCCCAACGCTAGCGGACACCACGGCGGTGACGGCAATAACAAATAGCCACTGAAGCCAAATGGCGAGCGATCGCTCCCCCCGCCCCACCCAAACGATGGCGCTACCTAAAGAAACAGTGCCGGAAGCGCTAGGTGAATTTATATCAGGGGGAATGGGAGGCAACGCCCGCCCAAACGCTTGCTCATCAGCATTAACGCCGAGGTTCTCAGGCACATCAGATGTGGAGGGCAGATTGGCTAGCTCTGACATAGGTGGGATTGGCGGACGCTGACATAGGGGTTTCCCGCAATCTTTTTCTAAGGATCCCTAGGACTGCATCCTAACGCAGGGAGCCTAAATCAATGGCACCTACGCCCCCGCGTTGCACCTGGCGCAAAATCACCCCCAGCTGCCACCATACGGCGATCGCCCCTCCCATCGTCACCACGCCCGCCATGGTAAAAGCCCACTTGGCAGGGATTGTAAAGGTTTGCAACGTTGCTGCCAGAAAAACACAGGCTCCTAGGGCCGTGCCCACATAGGGAAACCGCAGGGGAGATCTGAGAAACACATTGGGATCACGCTCTTCCGTCGCTAGCCAAGTTTTCACCGCATCGCGAAACATCTTGGCAAATAGTGCGCCGCACCCGCCCCCAATCACAAAGCCAATAATGAGCTGAATAATCGGCGCTTGGGGAGCATCAAAAGGGATCATGGTGGGCTTAGCGAATTCTATGGGCGAACTTAGGCATTATCTCGCAAGGCGGCCACGGTATTGTCCAAAACCGGTAAAAACTGTTTTGGCAATATCTGAACGGCGCGATCGCGGGAAAACTCCGTTAGCGCACTCCACGCCGATCCCCAGGCCGCCTCCACCACCTGTCCCGGCTCCACCTGATCCTTCACCAAGTCCCACAGGCGCTGCACTTCCGCCGTATGGAGCCGCCCGTCTTCCACCAGGGCCAGCAACAGGCGATCGCGAAACACCTGCCCCTCGTCGGACATTAAATACTGCAATCCTATCCGCGCCGTAGGCACCAAATCAAACTGGGCAGTGTGATCGCCCTGGGCAATGCGCAACAAATTCTCCAGGCGCTGCCACTGAAATTTCCCATCTTCAAACAACACCTCAATCAACCGTCGCCGCAACGCCGGTGACTCCCCGCGCAGCAGCCGCCGCGCCACATAGGGATAGGCAATTTCCACGATTTTAAATTCCTGATTTAGGCTGAGGGCAAGCCCTTCCTGGGTTACCAGCGATCGAATAATCAAGGCAAACTTCGCCGGCACCCGAAACGGATACTCGTACATCAGCTCCGAGAAGCTATCCGTAATGGTCTTGAAATTAAAATCCCCAACGCTCGCGCCAATAATGTCCCCAAACACATCTTCCAAGGCGGGAATAATCGGCGTAATATCCGTATCCGGTGCCAGGAACCCTAACTTGACGAAATCCTCAGTGAGCCTGTCGTACTTTTTGTTAATCAAATGAACCACCGAATCCACAATCGTTTCCTTTGTGGTTTCGTCCATTTGGTCCATCATGCCAAAGTCGATATAAGCCATACGCCCGTCCCGCAAGGCAAACAGGTTGCCAGGGTGGGGATCCGCATGGAAGAAGCCATATTCCAGCAACTGTCGCAGCCCAGAGGTGACGCCGATGGTGATTAGCTCATTTTGATCTAGCTGAGCTTCTTTCACGCGATTGGTGTCCGTCAGCTTAATGCCATCAATCCACTCCAGGGTTAACACCCGCTGGGTGGTGTAGCGCCAGTAAATCTCAGGCACCATCACCGACGGATCGTTTTGAAAATTAGCGGCAAATCGTTCAGCGTTTCGCCCTTCATTTAAATAGTCAATTTCCTCAAACAGCTTGGCGCCAAACTCATCCACAATTAGCTGTAAATCGTGACCCAGGTTCACCGGCAGCCACGGTGCCAAAGCGCCTGCCCCAATGCGCAGCAGATATAGATCCAGGGTTAATGTGGGCAATAATTCTGGGCGCTGTACCTTAACGGCGACGCTTTCTCCGCTGTGCAGCCGAGCTTTGTAAACCTGTCCTAGGCTGGCTGCGGCGATCGGCTGGGGGGAAATTTCAAAAAACAGGTCCTCAACGGGATAGCTAAAATCTGCTTCTAAAATTCTGAACGCAAGGGGCGTAGGAAATGCCGGTAGCTGGTCCTGTAGCTTCTCCAGCTCCGCCAAGTAGTCTACCCGCACCAAATCCGGGCGCGTTGATAAGGCCTGTCCGACTTTGATAAAGGTGGGTCCTAGGCGCACCAAAATTTTGCGCAGTTGCTCTGCCCGCTTGGAGATTTTGCCCGGGTTTTCGCCTAGGAGGCTGTCTCCCAGCATTCCCAACAGAAAGCTAGCGCTAAAGAGGAGAATTTGAATCAGACGATACAGCGGCAACCAGGGTCGGCGGGAGTAATATTGTGCTATCGCCGGAGCGCTGTACCGTCGCCTTGAGGACGCAAAGTCACTGGGTGGTCCAGAGTTTGGGGTAGGAGTCCACCGGGAATCAGAGACTTCAGAGAGGGGAGTTGAGAAATCTTCGGGAGTGGAATGGGGCGCGGACTCAAGTTTCACAATGAATATACCTGCTCAGCCACAACTGCTGTGGGAGAAATAGAGCCCGGGATTGGTATGCCGCAGTTAAAGCTCTGTTTTGCTGCCCACCGATTCGTATTGTACCTTTACGACTGGATAGAAAAGTATAAAAAACTCAATCCCTACTTTTGGGGAGGGGATTGTCTGTGATTTTTTAAGGCTTTCGAGGGAGCTAACAAGCTTAAATTACAGTAATGTTGCCTCTTCGTGGATCCTTTTCGTAGGTCTCGTGATCTCAGCGAAGGAAGATGACGACTGAGCATACCCGAAGCTCTCAATCCTCTAAGGGTAGATTTTTTTCAGTAATGTTTATTTCTCAGGCAAGGGGTTTCGTGAGTAGCTTTTTGCCTAAATATTGTCTTGTGGGCGTTTAAAAATTTGGCGTTGCTGGATCGAGCTATGAATCGATTACTGAAAGCTACGAAACCTCGTTTGGAATTTTGCGAAAATATGTCCCTCTTCAGCAACGCTAAATTTTTGCGCTTCTGCTGTCCTTTGAATGGGGATCAAATGAATGGGAGCAAAGGGCGATTTTGATTTGCGACCAGATTCTTGGTTGTGCAGGCGGGTTTTGCAGACAGGTTTTGCAGACAGGTTTTGCAGACGGCTGGTGAATGGCGACCCTTGGCTTTCCCATGCCTTTGGTTCTGTTGCTTTTGGATTAGCTGCTTTTGAATTAGTTGCTTTTGAGTTAAACGGCTAAATGATCTGGGTTTGCGTCTTTTGGTGGTTTTGGTGAGTTGGGGCGATCGCCCATCCCTCAGCACCAAGGTCTCCAAGCCTGATTGGCAACCTGTGTCCCAATTTTGAATACCATCCTGATCACTCACTGCATCTATGGAAATAGCAAATGAGCAAGGCGAAATAGACCTTTTCCCAAGAAAGCCACAGGGCTGATGCTCAGTGATGTGCCAAAGTGTGCCCACTGTTTTCTCCAAGTTCTGGTGGGAAACCTTAGATTTCATCAGTGAAATAGGCAAAAATCACCAGGAGGCGACGAGTCGTCAGTAAGATTCTGTGCGGGAGGTAATGGTAACGTTCCTTTCTTGCTAATGGCAGCAGCGCCCTAGGGTAATCTTTGGAAACAAATCACCCAGTGCTGTGGACACCATTCACCTCGTAAACCTCGCAACTGTTGCCCCCTGGACTAAAGCCTTGAAACCCTTGGTGTAATTTAAGTTTTCTCTTGTTCAATGTCTGAGGCAGATTAGAATGGTGGAGAAAATGGGTGGCCCGCTATTTTTCTCCCAAGCCAGTGCCTTACAACCTCCGCAAAGCAGGTGTAAAAGTACTTAGACACGTTTTCCCACTCCGTCGCTGTCTTATGTCGCTCTCCGCCACTGTCGCCAACAATGTGCTGCTGAACTATGGGTTGTCAGTTGAGTGTTTGTTACTTTTCGTACCTTCCCTGCCACAGAACTCTTTTTTACAACAGTCCCTTTCGTCACAATCTTCTTCACCGCAACGGTGGACCCGAGTGTTTGGTCCCAGTGAGGTAAAGGCGTCCCTATGACCTCTTCTCGCCCTACTTCCCGCCCCAAAAAGCCGACGGTTCTGGTTATTGACGACGAACCGGATATTTTGGATTTGCTTTATCGCACCTTGCACCGCGAGTTTCGAGTGCTGAGAGCGTCTAGTGGTCCTGATGCGCTGGAAGTTTTGGCCCAGGAAGATCAAATTGCGGTGATTGTGTCGGACCAGCGGATGCCGCTGATGAGCGGTACTGAGTTTCTAAGCCTGACTGCGGCCCAGTATCCGGACATTATGCGGATTATTGTCACGGGCTACACCGATGTTGATGATTTAGTTGAGGCGATTAATACCGGTAAGGTTTTTAAGTATGTTACGAAGCCTTGGGACGACGAGGACCTGAAGGATTCGGTGCGGAAGGCGGTGGAGACCCACAATGTGTTGCGATCGCGCACCCAGACTCTACAAAAGTCCCTGCGCCGAGAGGAACTTATTAACGTGATTACGGCGGCGATCCGCTCTAGCTTGGATCCAACTCAGATTTTTTCCACCATTACCGAACAGTTAGGGGCGGCAATGGGCGCGGACGGGTGCACCCTGTCCCTGTGGACCCCCAGTGACGAATATATGCAGTGTGTGGGATTTCATGAAAATACCCACGACTCCGATCCGAGCCACGGCGATGTCTCTGGGGAGAACCAGAGGGCAGTGAAAAGGCTCAAGCAGATTGATCCGGTGGCGCTGGCAGATCCCAGCTTGCCGGGTGCCCTGCCGCGATCCTATGTGCCGATCGCCAGTAATCCTGTGCTACAGCGGGTTATTGCCTCGAAGGGGGCGGGTGCCGTTGATGATTTGCAGCAGGATTTGCCCAATGACGCGGGAGCGTTGCCCTTACGGGAGCAGGCGCGATCGCTGTTGGTGTTGCCGTTGCTGGCGGAGGGGGAGATTATTGGCAGCATTTCCCTGCGCCACAAAGCGTTACACCCTTGGAAGCCGGAGGATATTGAACTGGCGGAGGAGGTCTCGATGCAGGCGGCGATCGCGGTGCAGCAGGCGCGGCTGTATCAAAAAACCCGCAAGCAGGCGGAGCAGCTGTTGGCTTTGGATAAGCAGAAAAACGAGTTTTTCCAAAATGTGTCCCACGAGTTTCGGACGCCCCTGACGTTGATGATTGGACCGTTGGAGGCGGCGGTGGATCGAGGCAGCGACCTGCCGGGGGAACAGGCAGAGATCGCCCTGCGCAATTCCCGGCGATTGCTGCGGTTGGTTAATCAGCTGTTGGATATTCAGCGCATCGATGCCCAGCGGCTACAGCCCACCTTTCGTCCATTAAATTTGACCCGGTTTACGGAGCAAATTGTGGAGGCGTTCCAAGACTATAGCGATCGCAAGGGCATTACTCTGGTGACCCATTTGGACGACGGTCCGCCCGCCTACGTGGATATTGAGCGCTTTGACAAGGTGCTATATAACCTGTTGTCCAACGCCATGAAATTCACCCCCAGCGACGGCACCATTACCGTTAGCCTAAGCTGCATCGCCGATAGCTTTGTGCTGAAAGTACAAGATACGGGGATCGGCATTCGCGACGATCAGCTCCCCCATTTATTTGAGCGATTCCGCCAGGCGGAGGGATCCGTGAGTCGCTCCTATGAGGGCACCGGCCTAGGGCTGGCGTTGGTGCAGGAGCTGGTGACTCTCCACGGCGGGAAGGTGGCAGTGGACTCGGTGTACGGGGAAGGGCGCACCTTTACGGTCTGGCTGCAAAAGGGATCAGCCCAATTCCCAGCGGATCAGGAGGTCGCTACACTCCTGGCAGAAGCTATCATGGAC
>CALCTI010000414.1 GCA_937894105.1 uncultured cyanobacterium | reverse complement strand
GGTCCGGTTAACTCGCCACTCCGAAGATGTAGTGGATGAAAGAGAGCTGTCCCATCACATCCTTCTTACCGACGCCACAAATCTGTCCTTTGCCAATCATGGACATCGCCTCGTAGCCTTTCAAAGTGCGTCGAGCCGTGTTGAACGAACCAAACCCTAAGCCCGGTTTGACCAGCCGTTTGATTCGCCGATGATTCTGCTCCACTCGATTGTTGAGGTACCGAACCGGTCTGAGTTGAGTCGTTTGAGGGAATTGCTGCTCCTCTTTGAGCTGCTTCACCGCTTTGGGATAGGCTGGATTTTGATCCACGTTAATCACCCGTGGCGTTTGGGTATGTTCCCCCTTCAATACCTTTCTGAAGAAGCGTTTCGCGGCTTTGGCATCTCGCTTGGCACTGAGCATGAAGTCTAGGGTTTGACCGCTTTCGTCTACTGCCCGGTAAAGGTATTTCCACTGCCCTTTCACTTTGATGTAGGTTTCATCCACTTTCCACGAGTCGCCCGTGGGACGAAGATGGCGGCGACATCGTTTGTCCAGTTCTGGAGCATATTGCAGCACCCAGCGGTGGATGGTGCTGTGGTCCACACCGAGTCCGCGTTCGGCCATCATCTCTTCCAAATTCCGGTAACTGAGCCCGTAGCGGCAATACCAGCGCACGTTGAGCAGAATGATGTCGTCTTGAAAATGCTTCCATTTAAACGGCGCGGCATGGGACATGAACTTGAGATGGAAGCCGGGGACACTGACCTCCACATTATCGCTCTACTTTTTTGCGACAGAACCGGTGGATGTTTATCACGAGCTGGCTTATCCCAACGAAATAATGCAACAAGTGGCGGGAGCCTTAAAGCCTGGTGGGCGAGTGATCGTGCTGGAATACCGGGCAGAAAATCTCCTGGTATTAATTAAACGACTGCATAAAATGTCTCTCCGTCAGTTGCAAAAAGAAATGCAAACGGTGGGGCTTAAATTAACTGAAGCTCCAAAGATTTTACCCCAGCAACATTACGCTATTTTCGCATTGGATCAAGGGTAACTATAAGTGTAGTTTCCTGATGACAACTCAATGACACAGTTGGTCCAATTTTTAATGTCTTAGGAGAAATACACTATTTTTTAGAAGTGAAATAGTGTATTTCATGAGTCCTATACTTTTCGTTCAGGCTGCATGTTAAAAAATCAACAACTGATCTTATATCTATTGCCGATTCTTCTTGCTAATTTGGATCTGACAATATTTAATTTGCCAGTGTTTAATTTGCTAGTGTTTAATTTGCCAATAGTTTCTGCCAATAATTCGTAAGAATAATGGCGTAACAACCTGGCTTTTCTACGTCGTTCGCGCCGCCTTCTTTTTCCGGCTGTGTTCACGATCTATCTTCCAGCAAGAAGCATCGCTGGGCTCAAGGCAGTTTGTATTGGATAGGTCTTTAACAAGGGTTACTCGCCCCCGGCGAATAGAGCGAAGGAGACGATCAATGTTGTTGAGCTCATCATCACTAATGGTTTCGTCAAGCAGAGCTGCTAATAGTCCGTAGCGATCTGCGACAGTCAATTTTCCAGTGGTCATAACCTGTGAAAACAGGTCCGATAATGCCGACGGCAGCAAATTTAGTGGAATTTTCATAACTAGACGGAGGCTTAATAGTATCTAAATTATCGGTAGATATTGAAAACCTGTAGGTGATGGTGCAGAACATCAGTGGTGATTATTTCGAACACTTTTCGTGATCGGGATCACAATTTCTTCTGCCTATTTGGAGAAGCATTATGTCTTTTCTTTTAAACTCATTTATTAACCGTAATTTTTAACCCTGGAAGACCTTTTTTTGCTTGCCTTCTGAGTCATAAATCCCTAACTGAAATTACTTTGTCATTGTCATGGTGCCTAGAATGAGCGATCGCCATAATCACATGTATCAATCGGTTAACAGTCGTTCAGAGAGTGAATGATGGTAGGCGTGTATAGCAATAATTAGTTCGCCACTTCTGTATTAAGCAATATAATTAAATACCTGTAAATTGTTTGTCTTTAAGGTGTCTTTACGCTTGAAAAGTACCTGGTTTTATCGGTGACTTTAATTTGTTTTTTGCCTGGATCCCTGTACAAGCTGAGTGGTCGATTTGTCTATATAGACAACGCGAACTTGTGGTTGCTGGAAATAGGGTTGGTATAGGATTTGTCGATGACAACAGCAAGAGTAGTCGCACAAGTGGAGTCTGTTCTTGGGAGCGATCGCCTGGAACTGTGGGAGGCACTAACTCCAAGGGAGCAAAATTGGCTGGGGCGAGGCATTGACCAGATAGCGGCTCGCCCCCAAGGGGTGGTGACGCCGGCATCACGAGGGGAGTTGGCTGAGGTGATGGGGTTGGCCAGCGCTGAAAATTGGCGGCTGATGCCAACGGGAGGGGGCACAAAGTTAGGGTGGGGACGATCGCGATCGCCGGTGGACTTGGTAGTACGGTGCGATCGCCTTAATCAAGTAGTGGAGCGGGATACGGGGGACTTGACCATTAGCACTGAGGCGGGGATGACCCTGGCAGAGCTTCAACGGGAGTTGGCGAGCCACAATCAGTTTTTGCCGGTGGATCCCAGCTATCCAGAATCGGCGACTTTGGGGGGAATTGTGGCTACGGCCGATTCGGGCAGCTTGCGCCAGGGCTACGGTGGAGTGCGAGATATGCTCCTGGGCATTGAGTTTGTACGCCATGATGGGCAGCGATCGCGAGCGGGCGGCAAGGTGGTAAAAAATGTCGCTGGCTACGACCTGATGAAGTTATTTACGGGGGCTTATGGGACCTTGGGGCTGATTTCGCGCCTCACCTGGCGGGTCTACCCCATTCCCGAATGTTGGCAAACCTTAGCTATCACCGGAGAACTGGACGCCTTAAATGCCCTCACTCGGCAGGTTTTAAATTCCCCCTTAACCCCCGTTGCCTGGGAGTGGATGGTCATGCCCCCCGATTTATTCAATGCAGCGGGTAAGCCGTGGCTTTTGGGACGGTTTGCGTCCGTGGCCGCCAGTACAGAGGTACAGGTGAAGACGGTGATGGATCAAGGATCAGCCCAAAACCTGACAATGCAAGTGTTTAGGGGTGCCGAAGAGGCGGAAATCTGGCAACGGGTCAATCGGGCGATCGCTCCACCCATTTCGCCTAATCAGGCTCCTGACGCTGGGGATATTCGAATTAAATTTGGGGTGATATCGACGGATGTGGCGCAGTTTTTATCGTTGATCTTGAAGGAAATCCCTGGAGCGATCGCCCAGGTGCGCGGCGGTAGCGGACTGGGAAAAATTTATATTCCTAGCGCCCATAAACCTACCGTTGACACTCTGATCAATCTGCGCGATTTTTGTGAATCTCATCAGGGATTTCTATCCATTCTGGAGTCCCCTCAAGCTTTAAAAAAACAGATTGATCCTTGGGGATATCTTGGACAGGGAAAAAGCATGGCGAACGCTTTGCGACAAAAATTTGACCCTCAACAATTGATTAACCCTAATTGTTTTATTGTTTGAGGTTTATGGTTTGAGGCTTATAGTTTGCGGCTTTCACCGTAAATCCCGCCATAAATATAGACGCTAAGATTAATCTTCTGGTTTATCCTCTGGCTTATTGTCAGAATTAGACGACTCAAAATCGTAAGTTACATCAGTATTTTCTGATACCCGCTGATTTTGTTTTCGTCGACGGTACTTTTCAAGGGAAACGACTGTTCCAAATTCTTTTTCTTTGATATCTTCAGGTACTAGTTGACTGGGTTTATCGCCGCGATCACCCAAAGGTAAAGGATCTTGAGCCGGCATCTTTTCAGACGGTTTCAATTTTGTTTTCTTAGGCTTGGGCTTAGATTGGGGGGTTGTTTGGGTGGATTTTGGTTTGGCAGATTTTAACGGTTTAGGCGAGGTAGAACGACGGCGATCGCTCGTGCGTTCCTCCACCGTATCTGAAGCAATTACCTCGTATAGAATAGCCAGCTTATCTCCATTTCCCTTGCGAAGGATCCGCCCTAATCGCTGAATAAACTGTCGTGTTGATCCCGACCCTGCCAGGAAAATTGCAATGCGCGCATCGGGCACATCAACCCCCTCATCCAGCACGTTAGCTACAACAATTACCGGATAAACATCCCCCTTAAACTGTTGCAAAATAAAATGCCGTTCTTTTACCGGCGTTTGGTGGGTAATAGCCGGTATTAAAAATTCTTGGGAAATGCGATAAACCGTAGCGTTATCGTTAGTAAATACCAGGGTTTTGTCTGGAAAATGCTTGGCTAATAGGTCGTTTAATACTCGAATTTTGCCGTCGTTGCCCAAAGCAATTCCCTTCGCTTCGTGGTGGGCTAACATAGCTCTTCTTCCGGCGGGCGATCGCGCACTAACCTGCACAAACCGCTGCCAGCCTTCCAAACTGCCAAAATAAATATTGTTATCTCGTAAAAACCGATTGCGCTTCTGAATCAAAGCGTCATAGCGTTGGCGCTCATGGCTAGCCAAATCCACCTTAATTTGCACCACCTTATGCTCCGCTAGAGCCTGACCCGATAGTTCTTCCGGTCGTCGCCGATACACCTCGGGACCAATCAAATGTTGCAAATCTCGATGTCGCCCATCTGCCCGTTCCGGCGTCGCTGTTAGCCCCAATCGATAGGGAGAAATCAGATACTCTGCTGTGGTGCGGTAAAAATCTCCCGGTAAATGGTGACACTCGTCGAAAATTGCCAAGGCATACCGTGCTCCCAGCCGTTCCGCGTGGATCGCCGCACTATCGTAGGTAGCCACCAAAATCGGCGTTTCATCCCGCGACCCGCCTCCCAATAGCCCCACGGAAATATCAGGAAATGCCGCTTCCAAATGGGCATACCACTGGTGCATCAGATCCAGGGTCGGCACCACCACCAGCGTGCTGCGAGGGGTCGCCTCCATCGCCAACTGCGCCAGATAAGTCTTTCCCGCCGCCGTGGGTAATACCACAACCCCCTGGCGATCGCTCCGTTTCCAAGCTGCCAGCGCCTCTTGCTGGTGAGGATAAGGGGTCATCACTAACCGAGGCACCAGGTCTAACGACTCAAACAGCCGAGCCTGGTCAACAAAATCCGTACCGTCCGCCTGCAGGGTTTCCACCAACGTGCGGTAATGGCAGGCGGGAATGCGAAATTTTTCAATGCGATCATCCCAGGTAGCCAAGGCCAATACCGTGGGATTCTTCGGCGGCGGGTGAAGCACCAACGTGCCGCGGTCAAACGTTAGGGTCGGTGTGCGCCTAGCCCCTGGGCGTCCCATCGTCCAGCGACCTACTGATTTGGATCCAGTTCACCGGGCGATCGCAGCCTCACCGACTCAGAGTGGGACACCAGCCCCTCCGCATTAGCCAGCGCCTGAATCGCCTGGGATGCGTCCGCCAACGCCCGGTCCGAATATTGAATCAAGCTAGAGTACTTCATAAAAGTTTCCACTCCTAATGCCGAGGCATACCGCGCCGCGCCTGATGTGGGCAAAGTATGGTTAGGTCCTGCCAAATAGTCCCCCACCGCTTCCGGCGTCGCGTGCCCCAGGAAAATCGCTCCCGCATGACGGATCAGGGGCACCAAATCCCACGGCTCTGCCACCTCCAATTCCAAATGCTCCGGTGCAAACTGGTTGGACAACTCTGCCGCCTGCTCCAGAGTCTCCACCACGATCGCTGCGCCAAAATTAATAATGGACTTTTCCGCTTCAAAACGACGCGGATGGCCCTCAAGCTGATTTTCCACCTGCTGAGCAACGCCCCGAGCCAGCCCTCCGTCAGTGGTAATCAACACCGCTGCAGCCAACGGGTCGTGCTCCGCCTGGGCTAACAAATCCGCCGCCACATGCACCGGGTCAGCGCTGGAATCGGCAATAATCAGCACCTCCGACGGCCCTGCCAGGGAATCAATCCCCACGGTGCCATACACCAGCTGCTTCGCCAGGGTGACGTAAATGTTCCCTGGTCCGCTAATCACGTCCACCTTAGGAATCGTCGCCGTACCGTAAGCTAACGCTGCCACGGCCTGGGAGCCACCCATGCGATAAATCTCGTTGACGCCTGCCTCCTGAGCCGCAACCAACACCGCCGCATTCAAGGATCCATCGGGCAAAGGCGGCGTCGCCATTACGATACGCTCCACTCCCGCCACCTTTGCCGGCACCGCATTCATCAACACCGTGCTGGGATAGGACGCCCGTCCTCCCGGCACATAAAGCCCCGCCCGATCCACCGCTGTGTAACGCTTGCCTAGGGTAATACCGTTGTCTTCAAAACTGACCCAGCTTTTAGGCACCCGCTTTTGGTGAAAAGCCTCAATTTGCTGTTGGGCCCGACGAATCGCATTTAATAATTTTTGGGACACTTGCTGATACGCCGCGTCTAGCTCTGCCCCCGTGACCCTCAGCTGACTTGCTTTTAGCTCAACCTGATCGAACTTCGCCGTAAATTCCAGCAGAGCTTCATCTCCGCGGGTGTGGATAGCTTCCAGCACCTGGCGTACCGTTACTTCTTGGTCGCTGACACTGGCATCATGGGTGCGATCGCAAATCCGCTTTAATTCAGCTCGCGCATCGTCCCAATTTTCAATAATCCCTAGCATGAAGCTGTGGCATCCTCGCCTGGCAAACCGACTGTAAAAGCTAGCGTTTAACTAATTATTACCGCTTTTGGCGATCGCCACTGGGCAACGCCACCGTAATTACTGCCTGAGTTCCGCACCGACTGAGTTCGCCATTACGGAGAATCGCTCCCAATCCAACATTCAAGAGCAATTTCAGCAAAGTCAAATCAACCCAGACAGCTAACCTCTAGCTTCATCTTCATTATAGATTCTGTCCCTATAAATGCGTGTTGCTGAATAACACTCAAGCAGCTTTGGCTTAAATCGCCTTGATCTAACTAACGTTCAACAGAAATCTCAAAGCGGTAGTGTCGAACCATAGTGCCCTCATTAAATCCTGAAGAGATCGAAGAAGTGCTCCTGATATCAACGATCAACTTATATCAACTGAGCCCCCAAGCACTTCACCCCAAGCACTGCATTACAAGATCTGGAGAACTGGACACCAGAAACTTGTCACCCCCCATGCTGGCAGTTGTAAATCAAGAAAAAGGGTGAACACCTTTTAGAAAAACTGTCACGAAAAATACCGTTTCTCAGAGAATAATCGGGCGATCGCGTGAAACCAGACAAACCCTGACAATTCATTGTCATAGCCTTACGCTTTAGAAAATCTTTGATAATATAAGTAGCCAGTAGTGGTGTAAGTTTAGGTCTACTCAAAACAGACAGCGACGTAAAGCATAGAAACAATGTGGCAGCGTAACAGTCAGTTTCGTGAGTGAACCCTAAAAACTACTCCTTAACTACGGTGTGAGGATAAGAGAGAGAATAATGTCTAAAACCCTGTTAAAAGCCTTATTGGCAACTCCGGCGCTAGCTGGAATGATTTTGGGATCTGCTGCATTTGCAGAAACCCCTGTTACCACCCAGGTTTCCTCCTTAGATAACCTGGATCAGCTTAATCAATACGGTCTGGAAGGGAGCGGGCGTTCCCAGGTGGATCAAGTCACCTCCGTATCTCAACTGTCCGACGTAAGTCCCACTGACTGGGCATTTCAGGCACTTCAGTCCCTAGTGGAGCGCTACGGCTGCATCGCCGGTTATCCTGACGGAACTTACCGCGGTAACCGCGCCATGACTCGTTACGAGTTTGCCGCCGGCTTGAATGCTTGTCTAGAGCGTGTCAATGAGCTAATTGCCGCATCAACAGCTCCCTTGGCTAGCAAAGCTGACTTGGAAGTGCTATCTCGTCTACAAGAAGAATTTGCTACTGAGCTTGCCACCTTGCGGGGTCGTGTGGACAGCTTGGAAGGTCGTGTTTCCTTCCTAGAAAAGACCCAGTTTTCCACCACCACCAAGCTGACCGGTGAGGTTATCTTTAGCCTTGCTGCTGCCAGCTCCGGCGACGACAGTGATTTCGGCGATGACAGTGAGCAGGTGGTGCTCCAACAGCGGACCCGTCTAAACTTCAACACCAGCTTCACTGGCGATGATATCCTAATCACCCGTCTTCAGGTGGGTAATGCGGTGTCCTTCGGTGCAAACGGCGAGACCACGCTGACCAGTCAAGTGTTCGGCGACACTGGTAACACCTTCACCTTGGATACTTTGCAGTATCAGTTCCCCGTCGGTGACAAGCTGTACTTTATCTTGTCTGGTAATGCTGGTATTTGGGATGACCAGTTCAACACCCTAAGCCCTTACTTCGAGGACTTCGACGGTGGTAGCGGTTCCCTTTCTGCCTTTGCCCAACGTAGCCCCATCTATCGTCTTGGTGGTGGTGCCGGTATTGGTGTGAACTACTCCTTTAACGATAACTTGACCTTCGGCGTTGGTTACTTGGCTGGCGAAGGTGCTGACCCCAGCGAAGGGGCTGGCTTATTTAACGGCAACTATTCTGCCGCTGCTCAGTTGACCTATGTGTCTGATGACAGTCGCTTGGGCTTGGGTGTACCCTTCAACCACGCTTACTTTGGCGAGGGAGAGTTTGGTTTTGACAACGCCGGCTTTGGTAACGGTTTCACCGGTACTTTCCTGGCAAACAATGGTCCCAAAACTGATCCCGTCAGCACCAATTCCGTTGGTGTTCAGGGCTACTATCAGTTCAGCCCCAAGGTTGCACTAACGGGCTTCTTTGGCTACACCAGCATCGATTCCACTACAAATGATGATTTCGATGATGCCGACATCCTTTACTATGCTTTAGGTTTGGCGTTGCCTGACCTGGGCAAAGAGGGTAGCTTGGGTGGTCTGTTCTTCGGTGCTCAGCCTTACGTTACCGAAATCGATGACGATGGCTTTGATTCCGATATTCCTTTCCACCTGGAAGCGTTTTACAAGTATCAGATCAACGACTTCATTTCCATTACTCCTGGAATCATTTGGCAGTTTAATCCCAACCAGGACAATGACAATGATGACGTAGTAATCGGTACCTTACGCACGACCTTCGTGTTCTAAGAAGGGCTTAAACCCTTGATAGTCAACTAACAGTGGGTGGTTGAGGCAGCTTAAAAGGAAAAGCTGTTAAGGTTGCCCTTACTGAAAAGACGCTGGAATTCTCTTCTGTACGTTGGGAATTCCGGCGTTTTTTTCTTATGTAACGCTGTTTGAGACTTTTACTGAAGGGCTTTAAGTTGAAACGTTACGTTGCCTTGGTCAATCGCTGTGGAATGACCGCCCTTTGATAGACTTGAAAACTGAAACGCGCAAATCGCGCCGCCTATAGGCAGTTGTTGGCAAGAACTTGGAGGCCAAAGTTAGTGGAAAGCACCCTCGGTTTGGAAATTATTGAGGTAGTCGAGCAAGCGGCGATCGCCTCTGCCCGGTGGATGGGTAAAGGTGAGAAAGATATCGCTGACCAAGTGGCCGTAGAAGCAATGCGCGAGCGGATGAACAAAATTCATATGCGCGGTCGGATTGTAATTGGCGAAGGTGAACGGGACGACGCGCCGATGCTCTACATCGGTGAAGAAGTTGGAATTTGTACCCAGCCCGACGCTAAGGATGTATGCAATCCGGAAGAGTTACTGGAAATCGACATTGCAGTGGATCCTTGCGAAGGCACCAACCTAGTTGCCTACGGCCAAAATGGCTCTATGGCAGTGCTGGCGATCGCTGAAAAAGGCGGGCTGTTTAACGCTCCGGATTTTTACATGAAGAAGCTAGCAGCTCCTCCGGCGGCGCGAGGCAAAGTTGATATCAACAAGTCAGCGACCGAAAACCTAAAGATCATTGCTGAGTGTCTTAACCGCACCGTTGAGGAATTAGTGGTGGTGGTGATGGATCGATCGCGCCACAAGGAACTCATCCAAGAAATTCGCGATGCCGGTGCCCGCGTGCGCCTGATTAGCGACGGTGACGTATCCGCAGCGATCTCCTGTGCCTTTTCGGGGACCAATATCCACGCATTGATGGGAATCGGTGCAGCTCCTGAGGGCGTTATTTCAGCCGCCGCAATGCGTTGCCTAGGCGGTCACTTCCAGGGACAACTTATTTACGACCCTGAAGTCGTGAAAACTGGCCTTATTGGCGAAAGCAAAGAGGGCAACTTGGCACGGTTGACGGAAATGGGAATTACCGAACCGGACCGCGCTTACACCGCTGAAGAGCTGGCCTCTGGTAAAACGGTGTTGTTTGCTGCCTGCGGAATCACGCCAGGAACGTTGATGGAAGGCGTTCGCTATTTCCACGGGGGCGCTCGCACCCAAAGCTTGGTTATTTCTAGCCAGTCTCGGACCGCCCGCTTTGTGGACACGATCCACATTGGAGATGAGGTGAGTTCCTTACAACTGAACTAGTTCGATTAAATTAATCGGCGCTAGCGAGTTAGGTGAAATGGGTAGCACCAGGAATCGTAAGTCCATAGGTCCTGCGCTACCTGGTATCCCAAGCATTATTTTTTTAATGTTCAAAATGAGTCTGAAATGCTGGTGTTTAGGCTAGCGTTTTCAGACTCATTTTTAGTAACTTTGAGTGTTTCGCAGGCTTGAAATTTTCGTTGCCTGGCTCTGTGGAACCGATAGTTAAAGTGCCTCTAAAATTATCCTAATATTTCTACTTTGCTAAGTTTTCTGTGGAAAATCCCCTGGGTTGGTGAGGCTCGGGGATCATTTTTAAGGTGGTGGTGGTTGATAAGTAGCCTACATTGGCTCCGAAATTTTTATCATCAACTTTGTCGCCGACCTTGCCACCAGCTTTTGTGATTTTTACTGCCAGTTTTTTACATCTCTGTAAACGATGAGTATTACTGTTATCGGATTGAGCCATAAGACGGCGGCGGTTGAGGTGCGTGAGCGTTTAAGCATTCCTGAGCCTGACCTGCAGGAGGCGATCGCCCAGCTTCTGAACTGCTCCCACGTGGAGGAGGTGGCAATTTTAAGCACCTGTAACCGTCTGGAAATTTATTTTGTTAGCTCAAATTCGGAGCAGGGAATTCGAGAAGTGTCGGAGTTCTTGGCGGAGCGAGGCAAATTGTCCGTTGATGCCCTGCGCCAGCACCTATTTATCCTGCTGCGCCAAGATGCCATCACCCACCTAATGCGAGTGGCCGCAGGGCTGGATAGCTTAGTTCTTGGCGAAGGGCAGATTCTAGCCCAGGTGAAAACTACCCACAAACAGGGGCAAAAGCATAAGGGCATCGGGCGGCTATTGAATCGCCTGTTTAAGCAAGCCATTACCGCCGGAAAGCGGGTGCGGACGGAGACCAGTATCGGTACCGGAGCTGTATCTATCAGCTCAGCGGCCGTGGAATTGGCGCTGATTAAGGTGCCCGAGTTGTCTAACTGTTCCATTGCCATTGTGGGAGCGGGCAAAATGTCGCGCTTACTGGTGCAACATTTGATTTCGAAAGGGGCGGGAAAAATCGCCATTTTGAATCGATCGCTAGCCCGGGCAGAGGAGTTGGCGGCGCGGTTTAAGGAGGCAGACCTGAGCTTGCACCCCTTGCAAAATATGATGAATACCTTGGCGACGGCGGATTTAGTGTTTACTAGCACGTCGGCCACGGAGCCCATTGTGGACCGGGCGCGTCTGGAGCCAGTGTTGAAGCCGGGACAGTCCATGATGCTGTTTGATATTTCGGTACCTCGCAATGTGGCGGCGGATGTGAAGGAAATTGATGGGGTACAGGCGTTTGATGTGGATGATTTGAAAGAGGTGGTGGCCCAAAACCATGCCAGCCGGCGACGCATGGCGCTGGAGGCGGAGGCGCTGTTGGAAGAGGAGGTCGCAGCATTTGAAATGTGGTGGCGATCGCTAGAAACGGTTTCCACTATTAACTGCCTGCGTCAAAAGGTGGAAACCATTCGCGAGCAGGAATTGGAGAAGGCGTTGTCGCGCTTGGGGTCAGAGTTTGGGAAAAAACAGCAGGAAACTATTGAGGCGTTGAGCCGCGGTATTGTCAATAAGATTCTCCACGACCCGATGGTGCAGCTTCGGGCGCAGCAAGATGTGGAGGCGCGACGGCAGGCGATGGTTACGTTGCACACCCTATTTAATCTGGAGCCGTTAGATGAAGAGTCGGGCGATCGCCGGTTGGTTCGCTAGGGTTTCGCAACGGCAGATTGGGCAGATTGTGTCCGTGATGGCGGTGGTCTGTGTGGGATTGTCCGCCTGTGGTGACGGCACCAAAACGCCGTCTCAAATTCCCATTGCTGACATAACCCAAAGTCAGCTTAACGACTTACTGATTCCGGTGGACTATGGGGCGCTGGTCAACCGTAGTTTGGCGGGCGATCGCGATGCGTTGGTGCAGCTAATTAAGCTGGGAGACCAGACAGACGGGGGCGGTGCTTATGGGTTTGGAGCATTGTTGAAGGATATTGCCCTGGATATTGGTGACGAAAAGTTTGCGGTGGCGTGCAAAGCGTTGTCCGAGAGTGAGCGTAAGTTGACGTTCCTGATGATGGAGATGGGGTTTGAGTATGGCGATCGCGAGCTGCGCCCCGAGGATATACCCCGTGTGCTGCCTTTAACAGTGGCGGCGCTTAACCCTGACGGGGGGACTTAATGGGAAGTCACCAGCAATTTTTACGGTGTGTTTTCACGCACCTTACAAGTTCTCGTCCCTCACCGCTGGTGTTATAGAACGCTTCTTTTGTGAAATTGAATGAGCTGGCTAGGGGCTGCCATCAATTGAATCCCTAAGTCAAGAGCCGTGAGGGTTTCAGCCC
>CALCTI010000413.1 GCA_937894105.1 uncultured cyanobacterium | reverse complement strand
GCCCTCTAGCACCTGGGGAAAGAGCCCCGAACTCCACCACACCCCCACCGATGAGCAGGAGGGCAGGTGGCCGGTGGGGGCATTTAAACCCGTGCTGCCCTTCTTTTTGTTGAGCCAGCCCAGGCGATCGCCAAACTGACACCAGGCTTCCACCTGACTGGTGCTCTCATCAGTTACTTCTAACCAAAGCTTTTTCTGCACGCTAAAACCAAACTGGTCCTGACTATAGGCCACCCACAGCCGGTCGATTGCCTGTAAATCTGCCGCCGGGAAATTTTCAATATCTTCGATGCGCAGCCAACTGGTGGACGATCGCCCAGCCACCTTCAACATTAGCCGCGTGGTTTCCCGGTCCGCATCGATCCATTTCCCCGCCGCTAGTAACTTATGGAGCTTGCGGTAGCTGACGCCAGGTTTAGACGAATCGACACTGGTTTCATCCCTGTCGCCGTCACTGGAGTGCGTATCCTCCAAAGCCAGGGCCGTATCCGTGGCGATCGCCGCCCTATCTAAATCCAAATCGCCGTTATCAAAGGGCGAGGTCCTGTCTGGGAGGGCGATCGCGCCGTTACTCTCTGCCAGCGCCTCCATTGCAGAGACCTCTCCCGTCAGGGAAGCGGACGAGGGGGTGACTAAAGCCCCTTGGGACAAGCTGTTTATCAAGGCCGACTGCTGTTGTATTTGCCGCTGAAGGGTATGCACTGCGGCCAAAAGAGTTGCCTCACTAGACGGAGATAAACCACCGTTTTTCTCGCCAGCGCTTGAGGCAGCAGCAGCGTCCATCTCTGTTTTCGCCTCAGCAGAGACAGCCTCATTTATCGCGGCGGCTTGCTCTTTAACCAGTTCACGAAGCTGCAACACCTGTGAAAATAGTTGCGATCGCTCCTTGTGCCCCCGCCTTAGCTGTCGCACCATCAGGGACACATCACGCCCCATTGCTCCCAGCTCCTCCTGAAGCTGTACCTTTTGCCACATATCCCGCGCCCACGTAATTTGAATTTCCTCGCGAGACGCCAAAAATTGCGCCATGGCATTGGTCATGGGTATGGACAGGGAATCCAGATACCAGCCACAGTTTGCACAACGCTCAAGGCTAGCGTCGTCAGGGATATCAACGTTGCAAACTGGGCACTGGGAAAGGGTCATGAGCGCGCTGGAAGTGGGTAGCCTGGGCGTGGGATCAGGCAGTATAAGGCTTTTTCTTATGGCTTAACTGCGCCCGCGTTTAGCTGTGGGGTCACGATTTCTAAGTTACTTTAGGTTACTTATTTGTCACTGTGCCCATTGTATTCTGGCTTTTTTCATTCGTCCGCCGTCGGAGAATTTAAGATTGGCGAAGATCCCTTTAGGAACGCGACGTTTTGCCAGTCCGTTGCTAGTTTTTAAACATCGCCCTTGAGACGCGGCCCTAGGACTTCGCCCTTAAGAATCGAGTTTGAAACATTACCCTGCTAGGGCGCGTCATCAATCGTTTTCAAAAGCCTCGTGAGTTAAGGCGTACCGCTCCCTGTTTAAAAAACAAACCAGGGGCTGTAAACCTTGTGACACAAGACTTTGGGATGCCATTGATGACAGCCCCTAGATACGATTTTCGAGAATAGGACTGGAGATATGACTGGAAATATGGCGCTTTGGCAACGGTATCAAGATTGGCTGTACTACAACGCCGATCTGGAGCTGTTTGTAGATATCAGTCGCATGGGGTTTGATGACGGGTTTGTGGCGAAAATGAAACCGCTGTTTGACCGGGCGTTTAAGGATATGAAGGCGCTGGAGGCGGGGGCGATCGCCAATCCCGACGAAGGGCGGCAAGTGGGGCACTATTGGCTGCGAGCACCAGAGCTGGCTCCCATGCCGGAGTTACGGGTGGAGATTGAACGGGTGCTGGACGATATTGAAGCCTTTGCGGGGCGGATTCACCGGGGAGAATTGTTAACTCCCAAGGGCGAATCCTACACGGATATATTGTCGGTGGGCATCGGCGGCTCAGCATTGGGTCCCCAATTTGTGAAGCAAGCCCTAGCTCCGGCCCAGGCACCGTTGAACCTGTATTTTATTGACAATACGGATCCCGACGGCATTCAGCGGGTGCTAGACACGGACGAGGGCGGGGGAACACTGCGAAGTCGCCTGGGCACCACCCTGGTGCTGGTGATTTCCAAATCGGGCGGCACCCCGGAAACCCGCAACGGCATGGTAGAAGCTAAAGCTGCCTATACCGCTGCCGGAATCCATTTCCCTCCCCATTTTGTGGCGATCACCAGCCAAGGCAGCAAGCTGGATCAAATTGCCAAGGACGAAGACTGGCTCAAAACTTTTCCCATGAATGACTGGGTGGGGGGGCTCACCTCGGAATTTTCCGCCGTGGGGCTGGTGGCAGCCGCGCTCCAGGGTATCGATATTCGGGCAATGTTGGCGGGGGCTAAGACCATGGACGTGAGCACCCGTGTTCCTGAGGTAAAAGCCAATCCGGCAGCGCTACTAGCCCTAAGCTGGCACTATGCAGGCGGCGGTCGCGGATCCAAGGATATGGTGATTTTGCCCTATAAGGATCGGCTGCTATTGTTTTCGCGATATTTGCAGCAGTTGGTGATGGAGTCGTTGGGGAAGGAGCTGGATCTGGACGGCAATCGGGTTTGCCAGGGCATTGCGGTATATGGCAATAAAGGTTCCACGGACCAGCATGCCTATGTGCAGCAGTTGCGAGAAGGGGTGCCCAATTTCTTTGCCACGTTGATTGAGGTGCTAGAGGATGGGGGCGATCGCGATCCGGTGTATGTGGAAGGCAGCACTATCACCAGCGGCGACTACCTATCGGGGCTGCTTCAGGGCACACGCAAGGCCTTGTATGAAAACGGCCGTGAGTCCATTACCATCACTATCCCCCGGGTTAACGAAACCACGGTGGGAGCCCTTATTGCCTTATATGAACGAGCGGTAAGCTTTTATGCGTCGTTGGTGAATATCAATGCCTACCATCAGCCCGGGGTCGAAGCAGGGAAGAAAGCAGCGGCTAGTATTTTGGAGTTGCAAACCCAGGTGGTTCAGGTGCTACGCCAGGCGATCGCCCCCCTGTCCATAGAAGAACTCGCCACCCAAGCCAACGCCACCGAAGATATTGAAACGGTGTACTTCATCGTGCGCCACCTAGCCCAAAACAAACGCGGCATCACCTGGACCGGCAAAATCGGCAACCCTAGCACCTTAAAAATCGCCTGGACCGACTAACCCCCTATTCACCCGGGATTCCAAAGGGTCGCTGACCCTTTGGTGGGGGTTCGGGGGCAAAGCCCCTGAGCCAGAAACGGCCTTGAAACAGAAAAATATCTGCTCCTCTCTATGGTCAGTTCAATCAAGTCCGAGACACTATCCTCGGCAGACTATGGCAACTTCAATCCCTTTGACGCCAGGAACTCAGGGTTATACAGCTTGGACTGATACCGTGCTCCGCCATCACACAAAATCGTGACAATCGTAAGTCACGGTCCCATTTCCATCGCTAGCTTCACCGCACCGCCCAC
>CALCTI010000412.1 GCA_937894105.1 uncultured cyanobacterium | reverse complement strand
TCGGGGGCACCAGGTAAGTGGTGGCGGCAACGCTGGCGTCGGGGGGGATGCGGTTCATGAGCGATCGCACGTGCCCCACATGGCTCCACTGCTCCGGTAGGGACACAAACACCCACGGGTTCAGGGAATCGGGAATCACAAAATAAAATACCCGGTGGGGGCTGGAGGTGAACGAGAAAAACAGGGACAAAGCCAAACAGCCCGCCCACAGCTTTTTCATACGGCGCACGTCGTAACGGCCGCTATGGTTTTTCCACCACAAAATCGCCCCGTATGCTAACCCTGGCACCACCTCGATCGCATAGCGGCCGGAATAAATCCATAGGGCAGCCACTGCCCCACCAAGTAGCGCAAAGTCCCAATGGGCGGCTGAATTGCCTCCCACGCTACCAGCCACGGCTGGGACAGCATGGCTAATGCAATATCAATGGACGTGGCTTCCGTATCATCCACATACTGTCCAAAGCGTTCCACCATAAACCGCTTAGAAATATCCGGCGAGAAAAATGGCATAAACACATTGGTACACAGCATCACGTACAGGAACGACACGGTACACAGGGCGAGGCCGGATCGGGGAAAGCGCTTGCTGAGCACCATATAAACCCCAATGCTAAACAGCCCGAAGCCCTGGTCTTCGCGCACCAACAGCCAAAATCCCGCCATTAGCCAAAATAACCACCAACAGCGCTTTTCCATCGCCAGCAGCAAGGTAAAGGCGTATAAAGGCACCTGGCACAGGTCGTGGAAGTTGGAAAAGGTGGGACCAATAACGGCGTTGGCGCAGTAGTAGGCGGTGGTAATCCAAGCGGAGGCGTTTGGGGTGAGGTGCTGGCGGGCGAGGGTATACAAAATAAGTCCGGCGATCGCAATCAAAGACACCTGAATAATCACTAGGGTGATCGCTTGGGAGTGCAGGGCGTACAGGGGCAGCCACAGCAGCAGAGCCGGCGTAAAGTGTTGCCCCAGGCGGCGATAAAACACCTCCGGCGCTTGCCCATCCTGTTTTACGGCGCTGGACAGGGACGAGGACAGGGAACTTTCAAACCAGCGACCGTGGGCGTTGTTCCAAAATACCTGGTTAAAAATGCCCTGATCGTAGGAGGCGTACAGGGTGACGTATCGATGCAGGGCAAGGGTCATGGCGATCGCCCAAAACACCGCAGCGACTACAATTACCCGCCGAAATCCCGGCTGAGCACCCGTCCATCGGTCTCGAAGATGGCGCGATAGGGTGCTGAGGTGAGTGATCGCAGCGGTCAGCATATTTTTCCTACAAAATTCTGGAACTGGGCTCGATAAACCGGTTAAGCCGAAGCGAATTGTCCCACATTTCTTGGAGAGAGCCCAGGGGCGTCGTAGATGGCTGAGCCAAGGAGATACCCCCAAACGTACGCGCAAAAATATAAAGTCTTGCGACGAAAGTGGCGATCGCTAGGGGCTGTCATCTATTATATCTTAAGATCAACAGCTACAAGGGTTTCAGACCCTAGTATTTTTTACTTGAAAGGGCATGTACTTCCTACTACGCAAGGCTTCTGAAGTTTAATTGATGACACGCCCTAAAGAATTACAATGAACATGACATTTACAGAACCGTTGGTTAACAATTGCTGTGTGATGAAGCGTTGTTATTGCCAGCCCATTCTTGCCGTTTTCTAGGAAGACACCTTTAGAGAGACCTACGATGATGCACCTTTCCCTATTGGCGATCGCCCACACGTCCATCGTGTGGAGCCCAAAAGTTGCTGTGGTGATGATCCTTTGCAATATTGTCGGGATTGCCATTGGCAAATACACCCTTCCCCAGCTCGATGCGAAGCCAGCCCTTCCCGCCCCGGTAATGTTTGGCGGCATGGGATTTCCGGCGCTGCTGGCCACTTGCAGCCTGGGTCACCTAATTGGCGCTGGCGCAATTCTAGGACTAGCTAGCGTCGGCTACCTCTAAACAATTCGCCTTCCCAGCAGTTCGCCGAGCTCATTTGGCCGAACTCATTTGAACGCTTCTTTTTCACTCTTGTTGGGCGACGAATGTTGAGCGACGAAGCGGCTGAGCTAGAGAGTTACTCCGGCTCAGCCGCCTTTTTACTGCTATTTTTTTCGTTACGCTCTCCTGTTTTCCACAAGGGCGTGGCGATGCACTGCCCCGACTACGCGTCAAACTTTTTAAACGCCAGCGTTACGTTGTGTCCGCCGAAACCGAAAGAGTTGGACAAGGCAACGTTTACGGTCATGTCCCGCGATTCATTGGGCACATAATCCAAATCGCACAGGGCATCTTGGTCTTCCAGTTCAGGGTTTTCTAGGTTGATGGTGGGCGGAACTTTGTTTTTAGCGATCGCCATCGTCGCCGCCACCGCCTCAATACCACCGGACCCTCCCAGCAAATGCCCGGTCATAGACTTTGTGGAACTAATCGCCACCTGACGCGCCGCCCCTTCCCCAAGGGCTCGCTTAATGGCCGCCGTTTCGGTGGAATCGTTGGCGGGGGTGCTGGTGCCGTGGGCGTTAATATAGCTCACCTGATCGGCACTAATGTCCGCATCCTTCAACGCTAACTGAATCGCCCGAGCAGCTCCCAAACCTCCCGGCACCGGTGCGGTCATATGATATGCATCGCAGGTGTTGCCGTAGCCTGCCACTTCGCCGTAAATCTTGGCACCGCGAGCCTGGGCATGGCTCAGCTCCTCCAGGATCAAAATTCCCGACCCTTCTCCCATCACAAAGCCGTCGCGATCGCGGTCAAAGGGACGACAAGCCCGCCCAGGATCATCATTGCGAGTGGACAACGCCCGCGCTGCTGCAAAACCAGCGATGGACAACGGAGTAATCGCCGCCTCGGAACCGCCACAAATCATTGCCTGGGCATAGCCCTGCTGAATCAATCGAAACGCATCGCCCACCGCATTGGAACCGGCAGCACAGGCGGTCACCGTACAAGAGTTGGGCCCCTTCGCCCCCGTGTGAATCGCCGTTAACCCCGCCGCCATATTGGCAATCATCATGGGAATCATAAACGGGCTACAGCGACCGGGACCGCGATCGCGATACACATCGTGCTGATCCTCCAGCACCTTCAAACCGCCAATACCGGTCCCGATCAACACCCCAATCTGTTCAGCGTTTAAATCAGTAATTTCCAGCTCTGAATCTGCCAACGCCTGTTTGCTCGCGGCGATCGCAAACTGGGCAAACTTATCCATCCGCTTCGCATCCTTACGATCCATATAGCCCAGCGGATCAAAATCCTTCACCTGTCCCGCAATGCGACAGCCATGATCCGACGCATCAAACGCCGTAATTGGACCAATACCATTGCGCCCCGCCATCAACCCATCCCAATAATCCCCTAAGGTATTGCCAATAGGCGTCACTGCACCTAGGCCGGTAATGCCTACGCGCTTAGGTTGAAAATCGGAATTGCCGGATGCCATGGGAAAAATACCTGGAAGTTAGGGGGAACGGAAAGGCGACTTGGGGTAATGATGCAGGCGCTAATAAAAACGTTAAAGGGAAATATGCTCGCAGGGAAAAACGGGAAAAAGCTTTAGGACAATGGCTTTAAACGACCTGTTTTAGAACATTTATTTCTAGTTATTTCTAAACCACTTACTTTTAGAGCACTTATCTCAGACCACTTGCTTCAAGCTAATTAGCCCAAGCCAATTAAGTCCATATCACTAGAAAAAGACTTCAAATTCTCAACAAAGGGGCAAATTCAGCGGCGGTGCTGGCGAAATAGTTTAACAACGTCAACCATTGATGTGCGAAACAATCTCGCAAACATAACGCCGCAACAGTGACCCAATCCAAAAAACGCGTTTAGAAAGCGAGTCAACAAAAACTACGACACATTCTTCTCAACGTAATCTACAACGTCTTGTACGCTGACTAGCTTTTCTGCATCTTCGTCAGGAATTTCAATTTCAAACTCTTCTTCCAGCGCCATCACCATTTCCACCACGTCCAAAGAGTCTGCCCCTAGATCATCCACAAACGACGCTTCGGGCTTAACCTGGTCGGCTTCAACGCTTAACTGCTCAGCAACCGTTGCTTTGATTTTATCGAAAGTAGACATCGGTTCTCCTTCTTGCCTTAGGAATTGGTGTGTACAGCTTGGACGGCACCTGGAATGGGTGAGTTAATCCTTGCAACA
>CALCTI010000411.1 GCA_937894105.1 uncultured cyanobacterium | reverse complement strand
GGTTGCCATTAAACAGGCGCTGTTTGAGCTGCGAATGAAGCGATCGCTGCGTCAAGAGGTGAAGCCCCACGAGTTTAAACATCTCAAACATGAGCTGTCCCAACTGCTCACGGTGGAACACCAGCGAAAGCAGGGTGCGTCCGAGGGCAGTGCTTCAGAATCGGGTTCCTCAGAGCCTGATTCTTCAGAACCCAGTTCTTCAGAGGAGTAAGGCCCCATGGCAGTTAAAGAGCGCGTTGGCGTTGTTGTCAGCGACAAAATGCAGAAAACGGTGGTGGTGGCGGTGGAAAACCGTTCTGCCCACTCCAAGTACGGAAAGATTGTGGTCCGTACTCGGCGTTACAAAGCCCACGACGAGGGTGACGAGTGTAAGGTGGGCGATCGCGTTCGAATTCGCGAAACCCGCCCCATGAGTCGGACCAAGCGTTGGGCGATCGCCAACATACTAGAAAAATCTCCGAGGTAAACAGCCATGATTCAACAGGAGAGCTACCTAAACGTTGCCGACAACAGCGGCGCCCGTAAAATCATGTGCATTCGCGTGGTGGGCGGCGGCAACCGTCGTTATGGGCGGGTCGGCGATGTGATTATCGGCGTTGTCAAAGACGCCTTGCCCAACATGGCCGTTAAGCGGTCCGACGTGGTTCGCGCCGTTATCGTGCGAACCAGGAAGAACATTCGCCGCTCCAGTGGCATGAGCATTCGCTTCGATGACAACGCAGCGGTGTTGATTGGTCCCGAGGGTAACCCCCGAGGAACCCGAGTTTTTGGTCCCGTTGCCCGTGAGCTGCGCGACAAAAACTACTTGAAAATTGTTTCCCTTGCGCCGGAGGTTCTGTAATGAAAAAAGGAACCCAGCTGAACAAAAACGGCAATCCCATTCGCCAAAAGATGCACGTCAGAAAAGGCGACACTGTTCAGGTGATTACCGGACGGGACAAGGGAAAGATTGGCGAAGTTGTGGCGATTTTTCCGAAGAAAAGCACCGTCGTTATCGAAGGTGTGAATCGGAGAACGAAGCACATCAAGCCCACCCAAGAGGGGGAGTCGGGGCGCATTGAAACTACCGAGTTTCCCCTTCACAGTTCCAACGTCATGCTCTACTCCAAGGCGGAAAAGGTGGCCAGCCGGGCCACCACCGTTGTGGACGAGAACGGTCGTAAAGTGCGCAAACTCAAGAAAACAGGCGAGATTATTGACTAAGCTCCTGGCGGCGGTGAAATAGCGGTGGGGATACAGGTGACTGCCCTTGCCCTTGTTTTTCAGCCAATGGGATGCCCAAGAAATACCATGGCATCACGACTTAAAACCTACTACCAAGAGACGGTTCTGCCGAAGCTCACCGAAGAGTTTCAGTACAAGAACCTCCACCAAGTTCCTAAAGTCATCAAGATCACGGTGAACCGTGGTTTAGGTGAAGCGTCCCAAAACGCTAAGGCTCTGGAATCCTCCCAGAAGGAACTAGCCACCATTACTGGTCAGCAGCCAGTGGTGACCCGAGCTAAAAAGGCGATCGCCGGCTTTAAGCTGCGCGAAGGCATGCCTGTCGGCTTGAAGGTCACCCTCCGTGCGGACCGCATGTACAACTTCTTGGATCGGCTGGTTAACCTTTCCCTGCCTCGCATTCGCGACTTTCGCGGCGTCAGCCCCAACAGCTTTGACGGTCGGGGCAACTACTCCTTGGGTTTGAAAGAGCAGTTGATTTTCCCCGAAGTGGAAAACGACAGCATTGACCAAATCCGCGGTATGGATATTTCGATTATTACCACCGCAAATACAGATGAGGAGGGCCGCGCCTTGTTAAAGGCTTTTGGAATGCCCTTCCGGGAGAAATAGCAGCGTGAAGGAGCTAGCTAACTATGGCAGTTAATGACCCCATTGCAGATATGCTGACTCGCATTCGCAACGCGAGTATGGCTCGACACCAAACCGCTAAGGTGCCTGCAACAAAAATGACGCGCAGCATTGCCGCCGTATTGGAGGCAGAGGGATTTGTCGGTGGCTTTGAAGAAACCGGCGAAGGCATTGGTCGCATCCTGAGTATTGGCTTGAAATACAAGGGCAAGCAGCGCCAGCCGATTATTACAACCTTGAAGCGGGTGAGTAAGCCTGGACTTCGGGTGTATTCCAATCGTCGTGATCTGCCACGGGTATTGGGAGGCATTGGTATCGCCATTATCTCCACCTCTAGCGGCATTATGTGCGATCGCGAAGCCCGCAACCAGGGCGTTGGCGGCGAAGTCCTGTGCTACGTCTGGTAGAGCTTCTAGGACATTACTAAACCCACATTATTAGTACCAACCAGGAGGTTCTATTAGCCATGTCACGAATTGGCAAACAGCCAGTCCCAATCCCTAGCGGCGTTACGGTCACCCTCAAAGGGCAGCACGTAACCGTTAAGGGACCCAAGGGAGAGCTACAGCGGGAGTTTCCGGCTGAAGCCACCTTTGAACAGGACGGCGATGCAATTAACGTAAACCGTATTAATGACTCTCGCGTTGCTCGACAGCGCCACGGTCTGTGCCGATCGCTCCTCGCTAACATGGTCGAGGGGGTGTCTTCGGGATTCCAGCGCAAGCTAGAGATCCAAGGAGTCGGTTACCGGGCTCAGGTGAAAGGTAAGACCCTAAATTTGAGCGTTGGCTACAGCCACCCGGTGGATATTCCCGCCCCCGACGGCATTGAGTTTAGCGCTGATGGTCCCACCAACCTTACCGTGAGCGGCATTGATAAGGAGCTGGTTGGCAACACAGCTGCCCGCATCCGCGCCGTTCGTCCTCCGGAGCCATTCAAGGGCAAGGGCATTCGCTACCAAGGCGAGCAAATCAGACGTAAAGCTGGTAAGACAGGTAAGAAGTAATGAAGCAAGGTCGTAAAGCCTTAACTCAACGGCGTCATCGTCGAGTTCGGCGCAAAATCATCGGCACAGCAGAGCGCCCTCGCCTCTGTGTTTTTCGATCGCACCAGCACATTTATGTGCAGGCTATTGACGATGCGGCTCAGCACACCCTAGCGGCGGCATCCACGTTAGACCCGGATCTTCGGAAAAAACTGGAAAACAGTCGAAACCAAACGGCCTCCGCTGCTGTGGGAGAACTAGTGGCAGAGCGACTTAAGGGTAAGGGCATTTCTCAGGTGGTCTTTGATCGCGGCGGAAATCTTTACCACGGTCGCGTTAAGGCCCTGGCGGAAGCTGCCCGTGAAGCCGGTCTGGAGTTTTAGGTCGGAAACGTATCGGAAATATAGGACAAGACAATGGCGAATCGTCGAAAGAAAGATCGCAATCGCGAAAAAGATTCCGAATGGCAGGAACGGGTGGTGCAAATCCGCCGGGTAACCAAGGTGGTCAAGGGGGGTAAAAAGCTTAGCTTCCGCGCGATCGTGGTGGTCGGTGACGAAAAAGGTCAAGTGGGCGTTGGCGTGGGTAAAGCTGCTGACGTTATTGGCGCGGTTAAGAAAGGCGTTGCCGACGGAAAGAAGAGCCTGGTAAAGGTGCCTTTGACCACGAATAACTCTATTCCCCATCCGTCCCAAGGGCGTGGTGGCGGTGCTGCGGTGATGATGCGTCCCGCGTCTCCCGGTACCGGTGTAATTGCCGGTGGTGCTGTGCGTACCGTTTTGGAGTTGGCAGGGGTTAAAAACATCCTGGCGAAGCAGTTGGGATCCGATAATCCCCTAAACAATGCTCGGGCTGCCTTGAATGCCTTAAGTTCCCTACGGACCCTGGGCGGTGTGGCGAGCGATCGCGGCGTCCCCATTGAAAAAATGTACTCAAAATAAACTGGCATCTCGCGAGTTTTTAATCTTGAGTTCCAATCGAATTCAACTTGAATTCAACCCTCACGTTCACACCAGCCTGAAATAACTAAAGGCTTAAATTATGAGACTGGAAGATGCAAAGCCCCAAGAGGGCTCAAAACGTCGTCGCCGTCGCGTTGGGCGGGGCATTGCTGCAGGTCAAGGGGCCAGCTGCGGCTTTGGTATGCGCGGTCAAAAATCCCGCTCCGGTAGCGGTACCCGCCCAGGCTTTGAAGGGGGACAGATGCCCCTTTATCGTCGCGTGCCTAAGCTAAAGCACTTTACGCTCGTTAACCCCAAGGAATTTACCTTGATTAACGTTGCTGACCTAGGCGATCTTGCTGCAGGAACCACCGTTACCCTGCAGTCCCTAGTGGATGAAGGCATTATCACTGTGGGCAAAGCTCCCCTGAAAGTGCTGGGAGATGGCGAGCTAAGTGTGGCTATAACCGTTGAAGCTGCGGCTTTTAGCAAGTCTGCTAAAGCAAAAATTGAAGCGGCAGGAGGGACCTGCACGGTGGTGCCCATGGGTCCTGAAAAGTGGGTGCGCTCTAAGTAGCGATTGGTGTTCCTGCCTTGTTGCAAGGCAGTGGGGCTCAACTGGTACGATTAAGTTTTACGGATCCTTGTTAGGTACGGCGAAATGGTGGTCAGTCGCGATAGAAGCCCGTCTGCTCAGGAAACATTTGCACAAATGGCCCAAGCCGCTGGACTGCGGGGGCGAATACTGCTGACCATTGGTCTGCTGGTGCTAGTGCGCCTGGGGATTTACTTGCCGGTGCCAGGTATTGATCGGGCAATCTTTTCGGCACGTATTGAGTCTAGCGGGCTGGGCGGAATCGTTGGATTTTTAGATATTTTCTCCGGCGGCGGCTTATCGGCCCTGGGCATTTTTGCCTTGGGGATTTTGCCGTTTATTAACGCTTCCATTATTATTCAGCTTCTGACGGCGGCATTGCCTTCGTTGGAGGATCTACAGAAAAATGAGGGCGAGGCGGGACGGCGTAAACTGTCGCAAATCACCCGCTATGTGGCCTTGGGTTGGGCCCTTATCCAAAGCTTTGGTATTTCCCTATGGGTATCCAGTCTGGGAGCCGCCAATAACCCTGGTCCAGTGTTCATTGTTGAAACCATGTTGGCCCTGTCAGCTGGGTCAATGTTGGTGATGTGGCTAGGGGAGCTGATTACTGAGCGCGGTATTGGCAATGGGGCGTCTTTACTGATCTTTGTCAATATTGTGTCCACGTTTCCCCGGTCCGTGGGGCAGACTTTTGCCCTAGCTCAAAGTGGCGATCGCGAAGTGGTGGGTGGCATTATCCTCCTGGCACTGGCGTTCCTGGCAACTATTGTGGGCATTGTGTTTGTGCAAGAGGGGGCGCGGCGAATTCCCATCGTGTCTGCCCGTCGCCAGGTGGGTCGTCGAGTTTACCAAGAGCGCAGCAGTTACTTACCCTTGCGTCTAAACCAAGGGGGTGTGATGCCGATTATTTTTGCCACTGCTGTTTTGGTACTGCCGGCTTCCCTCGCTCAGTTTACGAATAATCCAGCGCTGGCTCAGGTGGCAACCTACCTGAGTCCCACGGGTGTCACGCCCTGGCTGTATGCTTTGGTTTATCTGGCGCTAATTCTGTTTTTCAGCTATTTCTACGCATCTTTGATTGTTAACCCGGTGGATATGTCCCAGAACCTCAAGAAAATGGGGTCTAGTATTCCTGGGGTTCGTCCCGGCCAAGCAACGAGCGATCGCATTCAACAGGTGCTGAATCGCTTGACCTTCCTAGGGGCAGTGTTTCTGGGGTTGGTAGCGATCGTGCCCACTGCCGTAGAAAGTGCGACCAACGTCAGAACATTCCAAGGGTTGGGCGCCACATCTTTTCTGATTTTGGTGGGTGTTGCCATTGACACCTCCAAGCAAATTCAAACTTACGTGATCTCCCAGCGTTACGAGGGCATGGTGAAAGAATAATGCGTCTAATTTTTCTAGGACCGCCAGGGGCAGGTAAAGGGACCCAAGCTCAGATTGTGTCGGAGTGGCTGAGTATTCCCCATATTTCCACCGGGGATATTTTGCGATCAGCGGTTAAAAACCAAACTGAGCTCGGGCTCAAAGCCACAAGCTACATGGACAAGGGCGACCTGGTGCCTGACTCTTTGATCCTGGATATGATTCGCGATCGCCTAGAGCAGCCTGACGCCGTCAACGGTTGGATTCTGGATGGCTTTCCCCGAAACGTGGCCCAGGCTCAAAAGCTAGACGAAATGTTAACCACCATGGGGCAAGGCTTTGATCGCATTTTGAGCTTGGAGGTGCCCGATGAGATCCTCGTGCAGCGGTTGCTGGGCAGGGGCAAAGATCAGGGTCGTTCTGATGACACTGAAGCGGTCATTCGCCGCCGCCTTGAGGTGTTTTATGAATCCACTGCGCCGATCTTAGAATTTTATCGCGATCGCCCTGAATTAACGGTGGTCAACGGCGACGCTGAGCTAGATGCCGTAAGCAAAAAGCTAAAAAGTGCGATTCGTCCCTTGTCTAGCGTTTAGAGATATGCTTGTTTGTAAGCCCCGCTACAACAGAGGGGCTTTTTACGTTTTGCGACGCTTAAGTTTTGCCGTCATTTTGAAGCCACTGGCTAGGAGATTCCACTTTGTCTAAGCAAGATTTGATTGAAATGGAAGGGACCGTAACGGAATCCCTTCCCAATGCCATGTTTCGGGTGGATCTCGATAATGGATTTAATGTTCTAGCCCATATTTCGGGAAAAATTCGCCGCAATTACATCAAAATCTTGCCGGGCGATCGCGTCAAAGTGGAATTGACCCCTTACGATCTAAGTAAGGGACGGATCACATTCCGCCTGAAAAATAAGCGTTAATGACCTGCGACACCTTCACTCAATCAAGATCATTAACCTCGATTTTCTAGAAAATTAGAAAAATATTGACGGAAAAGACCGAGAGGGATAGTATAGGGGGCTGGTAATGCTCCTTAAAACATGCCAGAAATTTTCAGGCAATCTTTCAAGGCATTCAACGACACCTTACCTTTAACCACCACTGAACGAGGGAGATTCAAAAAGTGGCAAGAATCGCTGGCGTGGACTTACCCCGCGACAAACGTATCGAAATTGGTTTGACCTACATCTACGGAATCGGCCTGTCGCGATCGCAAAAAGTATTAGCAGCAGCAGGCGTCAATCCTGATACGCGGGTTCGCGAATTGTCTGACGCCGATGTTGCCGCCCTTCGCTCAGCCGTTGAGCAAAACTACGAAATTGAAGGGGACTTGCGCCGCTTGGAAGCGATGAACATTAAGCGCCTGATGGACATCGGCACCTACCGCGGTCGTCGCCATCGCGCCGGGCTGCCCGTTCGCGGACAGCGAACCCGCACCAACGCCCGCACCCGTCGTGGTGCCCGTCGCACCGTTGCCGGTAAGAAAAAGTAAGGTGAAGCCCTTGGGGTAACACCCAGGTTTCTCCCCTCGAAAATTTATTCGCCCCTAGTCTCCTACTTCTACTATCTCAACCGCCATGGCTAAGCAACCCGTCAAACGCTCTGGATCGCGTAAGCAAAAGCGCCACGTTCCCAGCGGCGTCGCCCATATTCAGTCCACCTTTAACAACACCATCATTACCATTACTGACCTTAAGGGAGACGTTGTTTCCTGGGCCTCAGCTGGATCTAGTGGCTTTAAAGGTGCGAAAAAAGGGACCCCTTTCGCCGCTCAAACCGCTGCTGAATCTGCTGCCCGCCGCGCCGCTGCTCAGGCTATGCGCCAAACAGCAGTG
>CALCTI010000410.1 GCA_937894105.1 uncultured cyanobacterium | reverse complement strand
AGAAAATTTGGGACATCGGGATCGATACAGCTATCGGGGACATCATCGGGAAAGCCCACAAAGCCGCCGAGAGGAATGGCGCGAAAAGAATACTCCGTTTGACTGCCTTGATAGCGCCAAACAATGGGACCAAAGCCGATGGCAAATTTTGTTGCATAAATGCCCTGGAGCCGTGCTGCTAGAAAATGCCCCAGCTCGTGGATAAAGACCAAAGACAGCAAAACGGCGATCGCAACAAAAACCGACATAGTTTAGGAAATCCGTAAAAACGCGTCACAGCACCGATGGCACTGGCTTACCAGTATAGAGCCACTAGACACGGTGCGTTGCCGAAGCAACCACCCTACCGTGTTTTTGTTTTAAGGGGACGGCACCTTCATGGCGCGGGCCAGCTCGGCGGCTACCTCGGGGCGGGAGAATTCTGGCGGTGGAGTTTCCCCTTTTCGCAACAGGGCACGCACCTTGGTTCCCGACAGGTGGATGCGCTCTTCCGGCGTGCTGGGGCTAGTTTTGCTGGTGGCCATGCCGCTGGTGCGAGTGCAGTAAAAAGCGTGCTCAAATTTCAGTGGCGTAATGCCCAATTCGCCCGGCTCAAATTCCTCAAACAGCTTTTGAGCATCGTAAGTGCCGTAATAATCGCCAACGCCAGCGTGGTCGCGACCCACAATAAAGTGGGTGCAGCCGTAGTTTTTGCGGATTAGGGCGTGGAAAATGGCTTCCCGGGGACCGGCGTAGCGCATGGCGCAGGGATTGATCGCCAGGATGACGCGATCGCGGGGAAAGTAATGCTCCATCATAATTTCGTAGCAATTCATCCGTACTTCCGCCGGAATATCATCGCTCTTGGTCACCCCCACCAATGGGTGCAGGAACAGACCCTCGGTAATTTCTAGGGCGCACTTGATGATGTACTCGTGGGCGCGGTGGATGGGATTACGAGTTTGGAACGCAACAATGGTTTTCCAACCCTTATCTCGGAACCCATGGCGAGAATCCGCCGGATCAATTTGGTAGGCAGGAAAGCGGGGGTCCGTGCCACGCTCCAGCAACCACACGGGACCGCCCAGATTCACATTGCCTTGGTCGTACACTGCTTTCACACCGGGATGCGCTTCCTCATTGGTGCGGTATACATTAATCGCTTCGTGAACCTTGTCATAGGTGTACTTTTCCTGAAGCTCGAGCACCCCCACAAACTCGCCATCAGGATTATCCAACCGCACCAAGCCGCCTTCCTGCAACGGCTCTGCAACGGCTTCCGTGACTGACAGGGTGACGGGGATAGACCAGGGCAATCCGTTACTTAGGCGCATATTCGTCACCACCGGTTCGTAATCTGCCTTCCCCATAAATCCTTCTAGGGGGCTTAGGGCTCCGATCGCGATCGTAATCAAATCACACAGGGCGCGATCATCCAGGGTTACTCGGTGTAAAGACTCTGCCTGGGCAAGAAAATTTGCCTTCTGCTCCGGGGAAGCAACACGGTTAATTAAAACGCCGCCGTGGGGTGCGATCGCATCGGTGGTTACGCTCATGGAAAATGCCCAAGGGTTAAACATTAATTGGCCGACAGGGGC
>CALCTI010000409.1 GCA_937894105.1 uncultured cyanobacterium | reverse complement strand
CCCAAATTCAGATTCCATAAGGCTTTCAGCGATATTTTTCTCGTCGAACTCACGTCTCCTGCGTAGGTCCTGATAGAGATATATACTCCCAGCGGACCCTCGGTGGATTACAATGCCACCAACTTTGCATCCGTTAACTTTTTTTCGGCGGACCCGGCTTATGACCCTCGGCTACGTTGCCCTAGTACTCCACGCTCACCTGCCCTTTGTACGCCACCCGGAAAGCGACTACGTGCTGGAGGAAGAGTGGCTCTACGAAGCAATCACCGAGACCTACGTGCCGTTGCTGCAAACCTTTGAAGGGCTCAAGCGGGACGGGGTGGACTTTCGCCTCACCATGAGCATGACGCCGCCTCTGGTGGCCATGCTTCGGGACCCGCTCCTGCAAGAACGTTACGATGAGCACCTGGCTCAGCTACAGGATCTTGCGGAAAAGGAATATGTCCACAACGAATTTAATGGACATATTCGCTACCTAGCCGAGCACTATATTCAAGAGTTTGGCAACGTTCGCGAATTGTGGGAGCGCTACGATCGCGACCTGGTCACAGCCTTCAAGCAATTCCAAGACTCGGGCAACTTAGAAATCATCACCTGTGGAGCCACCCACGGATATTTGCCCCTGATGCAAATGTATCCCCAGGCGGTGTGGGCTCAGCTTAAGGTCGCTTGCGACCACTACGAAGAGAATTTTGGACGGCGACCGCGGGGGATTTGGCTACCGGAATGTGCCTACTACGAAGGCGTCGAGCGCATGCTGGCGGATGCTGAACTGCGGTATTTCATCACTGACGGACACGGCATTTTATACGCTCGTCCTCGACCGCGCTTTGGCACTTATGCGCCGATTTATACGGAAACGGGAGTGGCAGCCTTTGGGCGGGATCACGAATCGTCCCAGCAGGTGTGGTCGTCGGAGGTGGGCTATCCCGGCGCGGTGGAATATCGGGAATTTTACAAAGACCTGGGCTGGGAGGCGGAGTATGAATATATCAAGCCCTACATTATGCCCAACGGTCAGCGGAAGAATGTGGGCATCAAGTATCACAAAATCACTAGCCGTGACGGAGGGCTGTCGGAAAAGGGACTGTACGATCCTTACTGGGCGCGGGAGAAAGCGGCGGAACATGCGAGCAATTTTATGGGCAACCGAGCCCAGCAAATTGAGCATTTACACGGGCTGATGGGGCGCCCTCCCATCGTTGTTTCTCCCTACGATGCCGAGCTGTTTGGACACTGGTGGTACGAGGGTCCGTGGTTTATCGATTATTTATTCCGTAAGTCCTGGTTTGATCAAAAGTCTTTCCGCATGACCCATTTGGCGGAGTATTTGCAGGAAAATCCACCGCAGCAAGTGTGTCGTCCGTCCCAGTCCAGTTGGGGGCACAAGGGGTTTCATGAGTATTGGCTCAATCAAACGAATACCTGGGTTTATCGCCATTTACACAAGGCGGCGGAGCGGATGATTCAAATGTCCCTGCGAGATCCGGCGGATGAGCTAGAGGAGCGGGCGTTGAATCAGGCGGCGCGCGAGTTATTGTTGGCCCAGTCCTCTGATTGGGCGTTTATTATGCGCACGGGAACGATGGTGCCCTATGCGGTGCGGCGGACGCGATCGCACCTAATGCGCTTTAACCGACTGTATGACGATATCCGGTTGGAAAAAATCGACTCGGGCTGGTTGGGAAAGGTGGAACAAATTGACAATATTTTCCCAAATATCGATTTCCGCGATTATCGTCCTCTTTAAGGGCTTACCTACGGTCCGTTGCGCGGAGGCGATCGCCAGACAATAGCAATCTCCCAAAGCTCTGTTAGCGTAGACATAAGCATCGCAACAGTTCCATGGTCGCCACCAACGCCACCCCTTCTTTCCCAACCTCCGAAGCCTTTCTCGCTTGGGAAGCACAACAGCGGGAAAAATATGAATATATCGACGGTCAAGCTTACGCTATGAGCGGCAGCAGCGTAAACCATGGACGCATTGCCATTCGCCTTACCAGTCTCCTGGATAGCCACCTCGATGATCGCCCCTGCGTTCCCGGCAACTCCGAGATTAAAATCCACATCGCGGGCACCCGAAACTACACTTATCCTGACGCCAGCGTCACCTGCGACGATCGCGACCAAACCACCCCCGATGCCTTCACCTACCCCTGCTTGATCGTTGAAGTCCTGTCCAAAAGCACTGAAGCTTGCGACCGAGGCGGCAAGTTTCGGCTGTACCGGCAGAATCTGGTCTTGCAAGATTATTTACTGGTCAGCTCCACCCAGATTGAAGCGGATTTATATTGCAAAAATGACAGGGATGACTGGGTGATTGTGAACTATCAGGCTGGGGACACCATTGAACTCCAGAGCATTGAACTCCAGAGCATTGGACTGAGCTTTATTCTTGACCGCCTGTATCGCCACCTCGATCTAACGCCAGAGACTTAAACCTGGGTTCTGGAGCTGACGGGGTAATAGAAGGGGAGAGAGTTTAGCTTTGGCTAATTTGATGGGTGATGGTGGGGTCTGTGATTTTTTTGTCGTCAGCGAGCAGAAAGGCTTTACTCAAAATAATCGATAGCATCTGGTCCCCTTCAAAGGGTAGGAAGACGCTGCCGCCAGTGGGCTTGCGATCCGCCAAGATGCAGAGGTATAGGTCGATGGGATCCATCAAAATATTGCCGCTGCCGAGGTGGATTTTGTAGGTGCGAATGTCTCCCTGCACTACCAGAAATCGATCCGTGAAGGAGCAGCGATCGCGAATTTTGAGTTTGGGAATGAGGGTTTCCAATAGCTGCCGTCGGGTTGTTGCGGTTCCTGATAACTCCCCAAAGGAATAGCTATGCCAATAGTCTTGATATCGCCCTTCTGGACCGCCATCGGACCAGTAGGGATCGTTGCCGACGCTGGCGACTCCCACAAATAGGTCCACGTCCCGCAGCCCCTCCGAGAGCACTAGGGGCGGAATGTCCGCTAGGGGCAGAGGTGCATCAGCGTTGGTGTTGCCATAGTCGCCGAGGCCGGGATAGGCGAAATTTTCCGGGGCGTCCATGGGATAGAAACGCACTTGGTCCGTGGCGAGGTAAAAGAAGGTGCCGGTGGCGTTGGTGTCGGTGCCGTAGTTTTCCCCTGCCCCATCCACCCAAAATTCTGCCCGTAGGTTCCAGTTCGCCAAGAGCAAGTGTGCCGGGGGAAAGTAATCATCCACCAGCAGCCGTAAGGTATTTTTCCAACCTCGG
>CALCTI010000408.1 GCA_937894105.1 uncultured cyanobacterium | reverse complement strand
GCAGCAGTTCCCACTGACGCTCCAAACTGGATAACCCCGAGTCGTCATTTTGCGGCAACACCACCGACTTCTGAAGGGTTTGGGTCAGCAAGGGCATCGTTAAATCTAGGTTTCGAGACTGGGAATGGGTGGTTTGGGCTTGTAGCTCTAAGTGATCGCTATCGGGGCGCACGGTCCAAATATGGGCAAATAGACAGCCTAATTGGTTCACCACCAGATCGGCACAGGAGCGCAAAATCGTTTCAATCTCGCCACTACCCGACAGCAATACTCCCACCTCCGCTTCCAAAATCGACAGGCGCGATCGCTCCAGCATGGCCTCACGAGACCACTTTTGCTCAGTAATATCCTCTACGGTACCTTCGTAATACAACAGCGTCCCAAACGGATCGCGCACCGCTGCGGCGTTTTCCATAATCCATCGGCGATCGCCATTGCCACAAAACACCTCCGACTCCCGGGAAATTTGTCCCCGCTCCTGTAACAGCGCCAGCAAATCCTGGAAGCTGTTCGGCTGCACATACGGAGGCCCCGACGACTGATTAAACCGTTGATTCAGAACCTCTGGGGACTCGTAGCCATAAATGCGTGCCAGAGAAGGATTCGCAGCCGTAAACTCTCCCGTCGCTGTTGCCTGGAAAATCCCCTCCACCGCATTTTCAAAAATACTGCGATACTTAGCCTCGGCTTCTTTTAAAGCCATCGCCGCCTGCCGTTCCTCCGTCACATTAATGCCCACCACAAAGGCCGCCTGATTGTTTGCGTATTTTTGGGCCACAATCAAATAATTCTCAGAGCCCCGGGCGGTAACGCGCTCAATTTCACGGGAATCTTCCGTGCGATTCCCCGCAAAGAACTTCTCCATAAACGCGCGAAATCCCTTGCCATAGCCCAGAAAGTCAATGTGCTTGCCAATAAACTCCTCAGGGGTCAAGTTAAAGGACTCTGCCAAATGGCGATTGACTTCCAAATAAGTTAGATTGCGGTCCACTCGAGATACGCTTCCCGGCACCGCCTGTAAAATTGCCTCCAAGCGATCCCTTAGACGCAGCATCCTTTCATCAGAGGCTTTACGGGCGGTAATATCTTCCACCGTCCCTTCGTAAAACTGCACCAATTCCTGATCGTCAAGCACCGATCGCGCTGACTCAGAAATCCAAATGGTATGTCCGTCTTTGTGATAGACCTGGGCTTCAAACTCAGTAACCGAGCCATTCTCCGCCACTAGGTCCATAAAGTCCCGGCGACGGTCCGGATTAACGTAAATTTCCTTGGCGTTGCGTCGGCTTTCCAGGAACGCTTCGGCGGACTCGTAACCATAGATTGCCGCGAGGGCTGGATTGGCACTGAGATACACCCCGTCGGGTGTCGTTTGGAAAATCCCTTCCACCGCATTTTCAAAGATGCTGCGATATTTTACCTCCGCCGTTCGCAGGGCTCCCTGGGACGCTTCCACCCGATCTAGCGCCCCGTTCAGCACCGTCACTAAATCCGCCAGTTCGTCAGTGCCCTCCAATGCCTCCACCCGCATGGAAACATCGCCACTGGAGGCGATCGCCCCGACGCTATCGCTCACCCGAGTCAACCGGGCCAGCACCAGCCGCTCCAACAGCACCAGGGTAATGAACCCAAACACCAGCCCAACAAACACCAGCAGCACCAGCAAATACTGCAGGCTAAGTTTCCCTTGGGCAAAAATCCGCCGCTCAATGACCGTACGCACCAACAGCGCCGGCTGCTCATACAAGTCATTAACAATGGCGTAGCCAGCGGTAAACCCCGTGTCCAGAGGATGAATCACCGACGCTGGGGCACCATCGTCTAACAATTCTGCAATGGCAGCGCGATTGCGATCGTCCTCTACCGTCTCGAAAGGGTTCAACGTAACCTGTAGCTGGGGCAAACGCGGCAGTCGCTCCTGCTCCCCCCCGGTCAAATATCGCCCCACAATCAACGTGCCCCGCACCGGTCCCGTACCATCGCTAGTCACAATGGAGCGAGACGCCACTAATATCGGTCCTTCGGGTAATACCAACAACCCATCTTTACGAAAGGTCGGACTTTGGTCATTTCCCGGGTCCACGTCTGGTAAAAGCTTGCCCGTCTTTAAACTTTCATTAAAGCTGTCAGAGACCTTTCGAAATCGCTGGTTATCTAGGCTGTAGCCTTGGGTATAAACGGTCTGCCCCTGGGAATCCAAAATCACCAGGATATTGAGGCGTAAATAATCGAATGTACGGTCCAAAAAGTTGGATCGCAAAAAGGTTGGGTTGCGATCGTTCATAAACCCATAGGTATCGTCCCACTCGGCATAATCCTGAGCCGTGGCATCCAAATCCGTTGCGTTATCGGACAACACACCCAATACCCGCTGCACATCGAGCTGCACGTCCTGGGTCTCTAGCAATTGGAAATCACGAAGCAGCAGCCCTGACGATGTACTAAAAAGCACCACGTTTAGGAACACAACCGCCAAAGCAACAATCGCTAAGGTTTTGACCCGTAACTTCATTTCAGACGCTCCAGTCCACTTGTGCAAATTCACCTTCGCCAAAGCACTATTCGCCAAAGGGTGATTTGTTAAAGAGTCGATCACTTTTCATGGGGCTCTTTCTATCTTGAGCCTTCTTTGAAGCATTTCCCAATTTGTTCAGTCATTCCCACCCTGCGTGCTCCCTTTGAAAGATTTCGTTACCGAGGACTCCCGTTACTACCCGCAGCTCGGAGCTTCGGTAATGAGTCCTAATCTTAAAGGATTTGATTTAAAGCACTTGTATAAAAGTTTATAGGTTTGTCTATACCTTTGAACACAAAAGCCCTAATTCTCCTTTAAATGGGAAAGACTCAAATTCAAAATCTTTGAAATTCAACCCCGTTAAGCGCGAGTTAAATCCGCCAAAGCAGAGAGCGCAAGAGCAGTTGTCATAGACTTCATTAGCTTGTCTTTAGAATCGGGAAACTCAAGCCAGTTTTTCAGCAGAATTGTCTTTGAAACCTGGATCTAAGGGATCAACTCTGAGTCAGGGACTAGGGGCTGTCATCAATTAAATCTCTAAGTTAAGAGCCATTAAATCTCTAAGTTAAGAGCCATAAGGGTTTCAGCCCCTAGTATTTTTTGTTTCTAAAGGGCGTGCACTCCCCACTGCATAGGGCTTCTGGAGATTAATTGATGACATGCTCTAGTGCAGCGTCAAGGGCAAGAATTAGGATTTCTTTTTTCTGTAAGAACTATTTCGTCATGCCCTCAGCAATCGTCAACCCTAAAATTTAAAGCTGACGCGGCACTAGGGACATCATCAATTAAATCTCAAGCTCAATCCTTGCGAGGGTTTCAGCCCTGAATATCTTTTATCAGCTTCTAATATTTTTTATTTAAAGGGACGTGTACTTCCCACGGCATACGGCTTTTGAAGCTTGACTAGCGAACTGCCCTAAATGGATGTCTGAAAAGTAAAAAAGCTAGCGGGAGTTAGCCTGTAGTTGAACCACTAACAGCTC
>CALCTI010000407.1 GCA_937894105.1 uncultured cyanobacterium | reverse complement strand
CGCCGCGACCCAGTGCAGCGGCGCATTCGTTAGGTAAAAGTCCAGCAAGAGCGGCTCTGCCCCATAGCTGCCCTGGGGCTGGTTGTAGGTCAGCAAAGCCTGACTATCATCCGGATTGTTGGTGGGGGAAGCGGCAAACACGTCGAAGGTCACCTGGTCGTAAGCTCCCTCGTTTTTAAAGCTTTCATCCCAGGGACGAACCGCAAATGTCCGCAGGGTATGGGTACCGGGGGACAAATCAGTCAATATGATCGGACTGTCGAGGTCGTAAACCGCTTGGTAAGGCTGGTCATCGATAAATAGATTTAGGTGAGGGCCCAACTCCAAATCCTGATCTATATAGATCGGTAAATCTCTCACTTGCAGCTCCACGGCCACTGTGGTCTCTTGCAGCGTGTCACCGTTACGAGGTGAAGTAATGCGAACTTGGGGCTCATAAACGTCGAGGTAGGGTTTGAGCTGCTGAATGCTCTTGGGCGGCGATACTTCAGCGATGGCTCCCACGAGAGGATTAGTTGCCTGAACGGTTTCACCGTTATCTAAAAGCACGATGGGCACGTCGCGATCGCCCCCACAGCTGGCCAGTCCAAGGGTTAAGACTATCAGCCATAGCGCGATCGCCCGTCGCAAGCTCGACACCATCCCCACACTCCCGTTACTGTTGTTCCGTTTCAGATTTTCCCTCACTGCGGAACCGGGCGAAAGCCCGATCTCTCACATTGTCCAGTCGTCTAAATGGCTGCAACGCAAATTTAATTTTTCAATCAATGCAATAAGAATAAAATTACAGACCTTTACAAAAAGCCAAAAAGGTGACGAATCCGACGCAGGCAAGTCAAGCAAATACATTAAAATTCATATTTTTTAACAAAAAGAATGTATTGGCGACCTCAATGCCAGAGAAAAGTTAAGGAAGTTGATTGAGAATTGTTAATAATGTGCTTTTTGTACGGTTTTCTGGTTGTTATTGGCGGCTGGAAGTCAAGCGGGGTGGCTATTTCCCTAGGTTGAAATATTGTTAACCTCTCGCCAGAGATGGAAATGTAGGCGTCTATAATCTCAGGAGCAACTGTAATTCGATGCCCCAGGAAATCTAAGGTTTCTTAATCTTTGGATAGCCGGTTCGGCGATCGG
>CALCTI010000406.1 GCA_937894105.1 uncultured cyanobacterium | reverse complement strand
ATAGTCATCTCCCCCCCGCCGTCGCAAAAACATCCACGCCCCGCCAGCCAGCACGCCGCCCCCCACAACACCACCGCCTCCCAGCAGCAGCCATCGTCGCAGCCCGCCACCGCCTGAGCTGCCCTTTTTATCGTCCTCGTCATCCCCTGCCTGAGCCAAAAGCTGTGGAGTGGCGATCGCCCCCATCTCCACCTGAGCCGCCTCAGCCGCCGTCGATTTTTGCGGCTGACCAATAGGCACCGCGCCCGCCGCGCCGCTTCCTAAGATCAAAACCGTCAACCACCAAGTCAGTCGCATAAAAATATCGAGAAAAATGGCAAACAAAAGGTAAAACAATCAGCACAATCAGCGACTCACCCAAAATCCCCACTGCCAAGCGTCGTGACCCTTGTAACCCCAATCGCCACAAACTTAACAGGACTTTTCTTTATTTTGCACCCTCTTTTAAGCCGCCGCCAAAACAACAGCCACGTCCTTTCGTCCATCATCCACAAGGATTAAAGGAATATCCAACTACTTTGGCTGGTTCCCTGGAGATTTTTTAAGCTGAACTGACTTTAAAAATGTCATTACCGCTTCATCCTCCAACTTGGCATCTTCTGCGCCAACAACAGCTTGATATAAAACCCCGTTGGCATAGAAAACACGAGCCTTTGCCGCAAATTGTCCCGGTCGAGTTAAACGAATTTCCCGACCGGGAAAGCCATTGAGGCGTAGTTTAACCTCGGAGGTTACCGTTGCCGAAATCCCCTGGGCTAAACTGTCGCGGCTGGCGTTAAGGGCTTTCTCAATATCCAGGTAGGAGTCCTTGGGAACCGGAATAGCATTGTGACTAAATAAATACACGCGCCCCTGCTGATTGTCGGCGTGGCGAGCCAAGAAAATTTCTGTTTTGCCGTTGGGGGTTTCAATTTGATTCACGTCCGCTTTGGGCTTTTTCGGAAACAGTACGCTAGCGCCTCCTTTGGGCGACTGGTACCGGTGCCAGCCTTGCCCTGGCGTTGGCGATGGTGCGGCTGGGGACGGGGGGGATGGGGCGATCGCCTCAACGGGTTCTGTCGGTTTCTGCCCCGCAGACCACCAGTCACAGCCCCCTAATCCCAGGGCAAGCACCCCAATCAATCCCAAAACGCGTCGATAGGTCATTTAGCCAAAAAAATCTAGAGCGTGTCATCAATTAAGAGCCAGAAGCCTTATACAGTGGGGAGTACACGCCCTTTCAAAACAAAAAAGACTAGGGGCTGAAACCGTTACAGCGAAAGGCTTTGAGGTTTAAATGATGACAGCCCCTAGTAAAAGAGTCAATATAATCACTCTGTTTCCACAAGGAACGCTTGAATGGACGCTGAGCTTACAGTTGGTTTAATAAAAAAAGGCACGAAAAACAAGGCACGCTAGGAAATTTTGCCAAAGCTAGAACTTAACCCTTCGACTATTTTCAGGACACCGCTTACATTGGCTCAGCGATCGCTAACCATGTCACTAAATTGATGAATTGACTATAGTCCCTTGGGAAAAGTTGGCAAAGCTGGCAGGGCGACTCTAGCTATCAACGACGCCAAACATCCTGTTCATAACAAGAAATTTATAGCCACAATTCACCGCAATAATTCACTGCGAGAAATTTACAGAGAAAAAGGGCGTTGTTGCAATAGATAGGGGTTACGGAGGGGGTATGGGCTAGGTTTAAGTATCACCAAAAAACC
>CALCTI010000405.1 GCA_937894105.1 uncultured cyanobacterium | reverse complement strand
TGGTGAAATCGGCATTGACAATGATTTGATTGTGGATGCCGGCGGCGACGGCACCATGGTGGAGCTGAGCAACGGCTGCATTTGCTGCACCATCAACGACGACCTGGTGGATGCCATTTACCGAGTGATGGAGCGGGACGAGCGTGTAGATTATTTAGTGGTGGAAACCACTGGCATTGCCGATCCACTCCCCGTTGCCCTGACATTCCTGGGCACTGAGCTACGGGATATGACCCGCCTCGATTCCATTATTACGACGGTGGACTGCGCCAATTTCAGCCTTGATTTATTTAATAGTGAAGCTGCCTACAGCCAAATTGCCTACGGCGACATTATCTTACTGAATAAAACCGATCTGGTTGAAAAGGAAGCCGTTGACCAGCTAGAAGAGCGGATTAATAAGATTAAGGCGGGCGCTCGCATTCTCCGCACCCAAAATTCCCAAGCACCGATGCCTCTGATTTTGAGCGTTGGTTTGTTCGAGTCGGATAAATATTTTGACCTCGCTGAAGAGCAGGATAATCATTCACACGACCACGGGCATGACCATGATCATTCACACGATCACGGGCACGACCACAAGCAGGAACATGCCAACAACCATGGACACGACCATGGGAACGATCATGACCACGATCATGACCACGACCATAAGCATGGACACGATCATGACCATCACGGGCATGACCACCATGGGCACGCCCATTCTCATCACTTAGATAATGATGGATTTGTTTCAATTTCTTTTTCCAGCGATCACCCATTTTTGATCAAGAAATTCCAACAATTCCTGGATGATCAGCTACCCACCGATGTGTTCCGCGCTAAGGGAATCCTGTGGTTTGAGGAAAGTCCTCAACGCCATATTTTCCACCTGGCAGGCAAGCGTTTTTCGCTTGAAGATGATAAGTGGAAAGATGACAACAGAAGCAACCAGCTTGTGCTGATCGGTCAGAACCTGGATCAAGACACGTTACTTAAACAATTGGATGATTGCCTGGTGCGTAAAGAAGCTGTTGGCTTTGGAGATTGATCAGTAAAGTCCCTTATTAGCAATAGCCCCCTCTTCCCTATTGCTTTGGGGAGAGGGGGTTGTGGTTTATGGCTGTTGTGGTTTATTGCTTATGACTTATGGCTGAGTCGGTTCAGCTTCGACTGATTCTGGGGGCGACTCTGGTGGCGGCACACTCAGCCCAAGTTTGTCCATGGCTGTTGCCCATTGGCTATAAGCTTCGGGGTAATTGGCTTCGGCGGCCGCTTGCAGCTCCGTTAAATATTCAAACCACAGCTCGTACTGAGTCAGCACATTGAGGCGATCGCTCCAGTTATCCTCCGTCGGCGTTCCCAATTGCCCCAATGCCTGCTGCACTGCACCGGTGACGTCTGGCTGCAGCGTTCTCAGGTCTGCGATCGCCACATGGGAATCGGAGCGATCATCGGGGGAGGCCTTTACGAAGCAGGTGGCAGACACAAACAGTCGATAGCGATCGCCTGCTTCCAAGGCTGGGGCTGCTTCCGGCAGTTGCCACTTGTACCAGTCCCCGTAGGTTTCCACGTCCTGGTCTTCCAACACGTAGGTTAAATTTAGCACCCCGTCATAGGGTCCCCCTTGGTCGGGAGCGCTGGGATCGATTTTGGCGATCGCAAAGCTAATGGAAATTTGTTCGTCCGCCGCCGGCTCCTTCGCCTGAACCCGCACCAGTACCGTGGGACGCTCGGCCGCAGTTTTACCAATCACTTCATTGGGCACCGCAATTTGTACCGGATTTGCCGACTGCCAAACGCCGCTGGGACAAGCTCCCCGGCGATCGCCGCTCGACAAGCCGCCCCCTGGAATATCGCTAATAAACTTGCCCTGGCTGTTGATTTGCCCAGCGGTAAACGATTCTGTTGGCAACGGAGATGGCGATGCGGCGATCGCCGTGCCCAACGCTCCGCCCCACGCCAACGCTAGCCCCGTTGCGCCCAATAGCGATCGCAATCGAAAATGACGTGGGCGGTAGGAATAGCAGGAATTTGAACGTAAATGCAAACCGTTAGACCTGATTTTATTTAAGGAAGTCAAGCGCATCTTCAAAACATCTAAAAAATTAGAGGGGAGGATAAAGCAGACTGCTGTCTCCGTAATTTTACGGTAAGGCATAGGGTTAGCCTCTCAGGGCAGAGTATGCCACGCTCGCCACTGTCTGAATTTGAGTTGTGCCTATTGCTCACCCTTACGGAACAAGGCCGCAACGCCAGGGCTGCACAAATACAGCAAAATTAGCAAAGATATACCGGTGACGATCGCCCAAAGCACAGCCACATCATCAGCAACGGTGGGATCACACAGCCGCGCTAAACCATTCGCAATACCAATGACGCAGAAAACGATCACAAGGGTCCGGCTCCAGTCTTGCAGTTTAGATAGTCCGGTGCTAATTGACAAAAACGATCTGGCTAATCCGAATACCAACATCGCGATCGCCAGGGTTTGAGCAGGACCAGTGTCTGTCGAAGAAAGTCTTAAAGTTAAGCGCTCAAAAGCACTTTTTAAACCTGGGACAGCTGCTAAAGGCGTAACCAGTACTATGGCATTCTGCCCAAGGATAACGACAAAAAGCAGATACAAACCCGCGAGGAAGACCATAACTCCACACAGGTAAAATAATGCCGCAATAATCGTGATGCTGATGGGGGCTGCCATTTGTTTTGTGGCGGTAGCTATTGCGGTGCCGTTAGTGATGGAACTCAGCGACGCAGTGAATAAAGATGCAGCCAGGTAAATTCAGCTCGGTCAATAAAGTCCAGAAAATGCAGCTAAGGAAATGAAATTGAAAGTTTATCCCGCATTTTTACTGACTCTAAAGGCACTGTTACTAACTCTGTGAATGGATTGATCCTATCTGTAAGTTTCACCTGTATCCATAGGTTGTTTCAATAGATTTCAACCTAGCGCCTAACTTGGCTGCGGAGAATGGGTTTGTATCCAGCTTTGGATGCGCTGCGCTGTTTTTTCCAGCTCATCCGCCGGCAAAGCTCGCCCCACCAGGTGAATTTCCGGGCGACTTTTGAAGCGCCAAACTCCTGCCTTCGCAATTACGATCGCCAGGGCATATTCCGTTTCAGCACTTGAATTCAAACGCACCACTTCACAGGATTGGATTTGATGGAGATAGCCCGACAACCGACGCCCGCTCAAACCACGAATTTTCAGCACATATTGATTCTTGCTTAGGGCTAACAGGGCGCTATTAAAATAGCCGCCTGGATAAATCGTTGGCAATAGGATCGCTGCAATGAGTATTAGGGGCAAAAAAGCCACCAAGGTGGCGATTATGGCGCTTACGGTCCTGATGGCCGTGCCAAGGAGGGCGTAAGGGCTGGTTAAAACGATAAAAAATGCCGATAGTAGGGCGATTTTCCATAGGTTGCGAGATTTGAATTTTTCCCACCGTGCCTTGATTTCAACCGGATTAATGTTGAAATTTTCCAGCACCTCCTGGGCAAAGGATCGCCCGTTGTATAGAACCTGCACCGTGAAGGGAGACGGCATTTCAATCAAAAGGCGATCGCCTTCATCGGTGATCACAATGCAGTCTTCATCATCAGCCTGAAATACCTTTGAAAAGGTTGCTGGGGCAATTTGAGATGATCGCTGGGTGGTATTTCCGCGACGGCGATCGCGCTGGAGGGTTAGCAGTTCGTTTAGGGCTGTGGTGACGGACTGGTAGCGATCATTTACGTCGGGTGCCGTTAAGGTTTCTAGCCAATTCACCCACTCCTGGGGCAGTTCCTCGGGCAGGCGATCGCGAAATTGCAAGCGAAAATTATGCTGGGGCAAATCCATCGGCGCAATGCCCGTCAGTAAATGCACTAGGGTAGCCCCTAAGGCGTACAAATCGGACGCCGGGGTGGTTTGCCCCCCAAATTGCTCAATGGGGGTATAGCCATAGGTGCCCGCCACGGTAAAAGTAGATCCCACTTTTCGCGGCTGATTTTGGACGGCACCAAAGTCAATAAGATAAATCTCGCCGTCTTCTCCACTAATTAAATTGCTGGGCTTCACATCCCGATGCAAAATCGGCGGGCGATGGTGGTGCAGGTAGTCCAAAATTCCCAACACCGACCGGGCAATTCTCTCAAGTTCCTCCAGTCCAAACCGATGGCGCTGCTGGAGCTTTTCCTTCAACGAAACGCCGGGAATATAGTCGGTCACCAGGGCAAACCAGCCCGCCCGGTCCGGCAAGGTGACATAGTCGCGAAATTGGGGTAGCTGGGGATGGTTGAGCGATCGCAACGTGTCCGCTTCCCGCTCCAAAAATTTCACGTCATCCCACTGGGTAAGCCCGTTTAGCGCCAAAATTTTTAGCACCACCAATTCCCCCGACTACACCTCTGCCCCAAGCCAGGTTTGCCGCGACTCGTTATCCCCCAATCGCCCCTCTAATCGGTAGCGATCGCCCACCACCTGCCCCGACTCAAACATACGCCCGCCAGCCCGTCCTCAAGTCCGCCGAATATCTCTATGATAGGAAGGGAATTTTTGAACCACCATTGCGAACAAATCCTTAAGCACGCCGCCGTAAGGACCGATGGCAATAGGTTTACTAAATTCCGTCGCTTTCGCTTTATAGAATGCCCCGTGAGTAACTCCGCCCCCTTATCACCTCCCCAACCCCTTGCGGTCCCTCAGGAAAAGCCCCTGGGGAAAGTGGTGGTGGGCATGTCCGGCGGCGTTGATAGCTCCACGGTGACGGCGATGCTTCAGGACCAGGGCTATGACGTGATTGGCATGACCCTGTGGCTAATGAAGGGCAAGGGATCGTGCTGTACCGACGCCCTGGTGGATGCGGCGCAACTGTGTGAAGAGCTGGGTATTCCCCACCATGTGGTCGATACTCGCGACATTTTTGAAGAGAATATTGTCAATTATTTAGTAGACGGCTACAGCGACGGCATTACACCCCTGCCCTGTTCCCAGTGCAATAAGGCGGTGAAATTTGGTCCTATGTTAAATTTTGCCCGCCATGAGTTGGGGGTTAATTTGATTGCCACCGGGCATTATGCTCGCATTGGCTACGATACGGCAGGCGATCGCCACCAGCTGATTCGCGCCGTGGATCGCCGCAAAGACCAAACCTATTTCCTATACGACCTGAGCCAGGACGTATTGGGCTCCGTCGTTTTCCCCCTTGGCGACTACGAAAAAACCGAAACGCGGAAAATTGCCCACGACCATAACTTGCACGTGGCCGATAAGCCCGAAAGCCAGGATTTATGCCTGGTGGAAACCCACGGGTCCATGCAGAATTTTCTTGATAAATATATCGATCGCACCGCCGGCAACATTGTTAATCGGCAGGACGGCAAGGTGCTGGGCACCCACATGGGCATTCACCACTACACCATTGGGCAGCGCAAAGGTCTGGGTATTTCTGCGACAGAGCCCCTGTATGTGGTGGGCTTAGACGCGATGATGAATCGGGTGATTGTGGATACTCGCGATCGCGCCACCAGCCCCGATTGCACCGTTAGCCGAGTCAACTGGGTATCCATCGCCAATCCCGGCGCGCCCATTAAAGCAGAAGTGCAAATCCGCTATCGATCTCCGGCAGTTCCCGCCACCCTTACACCGCTGGACGAAACCGGCACCCAGGTCAAAATCACCTTTGACGAACCCCAGTTCAGCATCACCCCTGGTCAAGCCGCCGTTTGGTATGACGGTGAAATTCTGTTGGGCGGCGGCATTATTAACCGTCCCTCCCCTTAGGTCGCACCGCCAGATAACCCTTGGATGGTGCGTCGCAGTCGCCGCAGCTCGTTATGTTCCAAATGGCGAATCATGGGGCGAGGCAGTTGCTCATGCTTTGCCAACACGGCCACAAAATCCTGCTCCGCTCGCTGTAGTTGGCTCACATCCTGCGTTGCCTGGCCTAATTTCGCCAAAACCTGACCCCGGAAATGGACCAAGTGGGGATTTTCCGGCGCGATCGCAATGGCCAGCTCAATTTCCGCCAACGCTAATTCCGGCTGATTCAAATATCGATTGGCCATGGCTAAACCGTAATGGCGCAGGTGGCCGGGCTGAGCTTTTTGGAGCTGGGTGATCGCCCCGTCCAGGTTCAAAAACGGTAAATTCCCCGCCACCAACAAATCCAAAAAACCCCGCAGCAAATTCAGTTCCGGATCGTCAGGATCAATATCGTTCGCCTTATCTAACGCCGCCTTAGCCTGCTGCAATCGGGAAAACGCCTCCGGTCCCCCCTGAAACGGACCACTGCCCCCCTCGGAAATGGCAAACCCGCCCCACAGGGCATGCCCCACCGCCGCATACAAATTTCCCCGCAGCGGATTTGTGTCGATCAACGCCGCCGCTGCTTTTTCCGTTGCGGCCGCCGCTGTTTGCAATCGCTCCCAATCCTCAGACACATAAGCCAACGCCCCGTTTAACGCATGGGCCAAAGGCTCCCCCGGCTCTTCCTCAATCGCTCTTAAAATTGCCTTGTTGGCTTCCGGGTAATGACCCTCCACAAATAACGCTTCAAAGGCCGCTTCGGTGCGATCGCCAATATCATGGGGATCGCTGCTGCGGAACGGATCCCCAGCGATCGCCAAATTTCCCAGGGAACTCAACACCGCCACCAATGCCGCCGCCGTCCCCCGCACCAAACCTTTCACTAAAATTCCTTGTACCCTGCTAGAAGCCTGCGTCTTGGTTTTCATTGGAGCCCCCGTGCTCGTCTTAGGCTATTTTCAGTGCTTTTCCAATATTTTTTCAGTAATCCCCTCAGCTATTGCT
>CALCTI010000404.1 GCA_937894105.1 uncultured cyanobacterium | reverse complement strand
AAATCGCCTTAACCCTTAACTGGCAAGGTTTTTAGCCTCTACTTCAAAACTTTTGCTCTGCACTGAGGAGACATTTATCTTGCTTCTATGAGCCTTACACATCCCGAGAAAGATTCGTAAATAGTAAAGATGCTGCCTGACAAATTATATCTACAACAACAGAAACCGACTCGGCAATCGTGATCCAAAAAGTCACAATACGGGGAGACATCGTCACAGGGAAGCTAAAGCAAAATGGCACTCTAAATCCAATTTGAATGCCATCCTTGAAAACATTAATAAATTTTATAGATTATTAAGGGGGTAGTAGTGCGGACAGATATGGATAAGGATGCTGTGTGTTTTCCTTTAGCTCTTGTACGGTAAGGGTTTTCGATAAACTCACTCGCCTCTAGATGTAAGGGTGGGTTACGTATTTAAAAGGATAGGTAAAGATCTAATCAGTTACACTGGTGTTCATAAGAACTGATCCTTAAAAACCCGTTTGTACTATGTCGTTTGATATCCCTAGCCAGAATGATCCGCCTGGCAATTTGGATCGTTCAAACCGACACAAAGTATTTTCAAAGCAATTCTTTTTAACGCAGGCAAGAAAAGCGAAGGTTTTAAGGGGCAAGAGCGCCAGGTTTCTGAGGGATGATCTGGTGCAGCGCTTCAGTTGCCAGAGGATTTCCCATAAGATCTCGCTGGGATACGTTTTAACTATTGGAATTGCGATCGCCGGCTCCAGCGCTGGGCTGATTATTGGTTCCTCTTTTGAGGAGCAGGCGGCTTTAAGGCGAGATGTGGCTGGGGAAAAAGCAGAGTGGATTTTTCGTCTGTCGAATCGAACGTCTCCCCTTACGCTTCTCTATCCCCAACAGCTATTAAGTACTGTGGACCAGCCGATTTGGCTGCGGCATAAGGTCAGTCAAGCCCAAGGCGATGTTGAAGCCTTGCGGTTGTTCACCGCTGATTTTGAAGCCTTTATTCGGGAAAACCAGTCCCAGCAGGGGATTTCCCAGGGCATGACGATTGTGCGTCCCTTGCAAGAATTTCTTGACCAGTATGAGGTGTGGTTAGAAGAGGTATGGCAGTCTATACGATCCATGCCCCTAGAGATGGAAACGGGACCCTTTGCTCCCCAGATCAATCAAGATAGGCTTGCTCTTCTGAAGGATCAGCTCAATGGTCCAGAAGCAGAGGCCTTGCAGCTTGAAATGGGGCGATTAGCGCGGAAAATGGCTCACATAGGCGAGGCGGCGGCGGGGGTGGAGCGGCAGGCTTTGGTGGGGTTTAGGGATGCCCACAGTTTTCGGGTTTCTGTGGTGCTGGCGAGTTTAATTGGTTCAGCGGTGCTAGCAATTGTATGCGCCATTGTTCTTAGCCGGGCGATCGCACGCCCCATTAGCGATTTAACCGACCAAACTCGCCGAATTACCGATGAGGAAAATTTTGATCGGCGAGTGTCCATCAATACCAAAGATGAAACAGCTCAGCTTGCTAGCTCCATCGATCAGCTGGTGCGCTGGGCGGGGCAATATACTCACGAGCTGGAGCTGGCTCGAGAGAACCTGGAGCAACGGGTTGAAGATCGCACTCACAAGCTGCAGGCGGCCCAGGCTCAGGTGGTTCAAAGTGAAAAAATGTCCAGTTTGGGACAGCTTGTGGCGGGGGTTGCCCACGAAATCAATAATCCAGTGGGTTTTATTTACAGCAATGTGAACCATGCCACTGAGTATGTGCGCGATTTGCTGGATGTGTTTGAGGTGTATCGCAATGAGTATGAGGAGACGGAGGCGATCGCTGAGAAGCTGGAGGAAGTGGACCTGCCATTCCTGGAAGAGGACGTGCTGAAGATGCTGCAGTCCATGAAGGGCGGGACAGAGCGGATCAAACAAATTGTGCTGTCGTTACGCACCTTTTCCCGGTTGGATGAGGCGGCCCTGAAGTTTGCCGATTTACACCAGGGCATTGACAGTACCCTGACGATTGTGGACCATCGCCTACGGGGCTACGGCGATCGCTCTCCGATCAAAGTGGTACGAGATTATGGCAATTTGCCTTTGGTGAACTGCTTCGCCGGGGAGCTCAATCAGGTATTTATGAACATCATCATCAATGCCGTTGATGCCCTAGAAGAAACCATGGCAGAACAGTCGAAGTCTCACACCAGTGCTGCGTCGAAAGACTTTATCCCCAAAATTGTAATCAAAACTCGCGTTCAGGGAAATCGCTGTTTAATTTCCATCGGTGACAATGGTCCTGGTATTGCTCCACTGGTGCGCGATCGCATTTTTGATCCTTTCGTGACGACCAAAGCCGTAGGAAAAGGAACTGGTATGGGGCTGGCAGTCAGCTATCAAATTGTGACTGATAAGCATTACGGACGGCTAACTTGCGATTCCCAGCCGAATTCAGGCACCACCTTTTTGCTAGAAATTCCGGTTGATGTGTCCTTAGCAGCCCTCGATCATGGGAAAAAACTGGTGAGCTGAGCCTGCTATGACTTCTAGGCTTCGTTTCTGGGTTGTGATTAACTTATTACATTAAAGCCGTCAAAGCTAACGACAGGGACCCACCAGGTTTTGGCTTACAAGCCAGCATGGCATTGTCAATTTAACCTGCCGTTTTCTGGATGAAGCACTGACTTTCTGCTAAC
>CALCTI010000403.1 GCA_937894105.1 uncultured cyanobacterium | reverse complement strand
GCCACTCCATAGCGAGATAATCATCTAAACGCCGCCGGTTCGCTAGCTGGGTCAGCCCATCCACTGCCGCCAATCTGGCTAACATGCGGTTTTGATCCTCGAGCTGCTGCACCAACGCATCTAGGCGTTGGTTAGAAATTTCTAGGCGATTTTCCGTGTCTTTGCACAGGGAAATGTCCCGCAGGGTAATAATCACTCGATCCTGCGATCGCACCCCCACTAGCTGGAACCATCCCGAAGCGCGACCGCTGAGGCAAGACTGGTCCGCCACCATTCCGCAGGGGTGACTCAGCGTCTTAGCAGCCAATTTTAAAAGTCGCTTAAACAGGGGCGCGTCTTCAAAAGAACTATCACAGTCCAATAGGGCACGATCCAACACATCCCGCGCCGATATTCCCAAAATCCCCTCAGCCACAGAATTGATAAATAGCCAGCGGCAGTCCGTTAGCCTCCCCATCTTGTCGCGAATGGGAGCTAAGGCAATGACTCCGTCCATCAGCCCATTAAGGATTTGACTGAGAGCATCGGGGCTTTCGCGGAACATCCCCCCCACAAATGGGCAGGATGGGTCGATTTCGGGCGATCGCGGCAGAGCTCTGTTCATCGTTAGGGGGGATGTTAAGAGGAGTGATAGGGGAAAAAGCAGCAAATGGTGCCAAGGGGCACAGACTCTCACTTTAAGTTATCCGTCAGTCAATCAAGTTGAACCGTAAACTTTGCTTACGAGAACTATTTGTAAATACTGTCTCAGAGTGTTTATCAATAGATTTTTTTAATGTTGCCTTAATACTGCCCGCCAGGAAGGCTCGCGAAATGGAAAATAAACGCCCGTTTCGATACAAACATTAGGGACTAGAATTCTAGCAACGATTAATCTTGAAGTTTAATTGGTGATAGTCTCCAGTTTAGAAAATATGGTGGTTAGCTAGATGATTTTCTTAGGGGATATGGTGAACAATCAATTGCTTTCCCAGTGTTTTTAACCTGGATTTGGTTGATTTTGGGTTATTCATAAGTGTTGATAACAGGCGTCATATTAGAGGATGTCTGAAAAGTCTTGAATGTGACTCATCTCGTCGTGTACTGCAACGAAGAAATGCGGCATTGAGCTCTCTTGGCACAGCTTTTGGTCCTAGGTTGAAGTGTCCAGTTAGACTTTTCAGATATCCACTTAGATGGCTGGAAGCAGTACTCGTTAGTTAATGCTTTAGATCTAATATCCAGTCCAGAGAATAAGTGATGATTTCCTTAAACCCTCTCTTCTCTAACTTGATAATAGAGTGCGTGTGAACGCACCGTAGGAGATTTAATTTCTGATTCGGTGCGTTATCACGCACCTTAAACAAAGATGGATAATCATCACCACGCAAGCAGGTTTCTTTTCATATGACTCCTTATTCTAAGAAGACAGGAAAATAAGAGAGACGGTTCCAACTTTTACGCATTTCTGACGAAAAAATCGATTGTGGTTAAATGAGTCTCTTTAGCGTCACAGTCATTGATGGACAGAAACTGACAGAGCTTAAATAGAGGCTGGCTAAAGGAGAAATTATGAAGATTCTGCCGGTGTTTGAACAAAAAAATGCAGAGAAACTTCAAGTTTTTTGGGCTGTTGTCCTTTGTCTTTTATTTATACCAATTCTTCAATTTAAAGAGAGGACAGACACCTGGTACAACTGGCTCTCAAAGGTTTTAAATGTCGCTCTAATTTAGAGAATTGGTATTAGTGTTTCCTGATAAAGGTTTCAAGGATTTTGAAGGCGTTTATGATCAGTTCACTAAAAAATAAGGCACGTTGAGATGCTTTGCTAAAGCTATAGTCAATTGCTGTTGATGACGATAAAAATAAAACCTATAAAAAACCTATAAAAGTGACAGGGTGCCTCGATCGCCATCCAGTGCTGCTAAAGAACCGACGGGGAGGGCAGCATTGGGACCACTGTGACCAAAGTCGAGATCGGAAACAATGGGGAGGGATAGGTTGCCGAGGCGATCGCGCCACATGTCTTCAACGGTTAGGCTGGGGCGATCGCTGGGGGGATCGCATTGGCTAAAGCGGCCGAGGGCGATTCCGGCAATATTGTGTAGCAGTCCGGTATTGCGCCAGTGGGTGATAAAGCGGTCCAGGCGATAGGGGTATTCGCCGATGTCTTCGAAGGCGAGGATGGCATCGGTGAGGTTGGGGCAGTGGCGAGTGCCGAGCAGGTGGGTGGCAACGGTTAGGTTGCCGGGGAATAGCCGTCCGATTCCCTGGCCGCCGCCCCAGCCGTTGCCGATTAATGGGGGCACTGGCTGACCTTGAACTAGGGAAAAGAGGCGATCGCGGGTGGGATCAGGTTCGTTGGAGAGGGTGGTTAAGACGGGTCCGTGGACGCTGGCGATACCTTGGTTGCCCAGGCTCCATAGTAGGGCGGTAATGTCGGAAAAGCCGATTAGCCATTTGGGGGCGATCGCCTGGCCGTACTGCAGTGCCTGGGCTCCGGCAGCCATAAAGGGCCAGGCAAATTCTTCAAGCAGGCGGGTTGCGCCATAGCCCCCTCGAGCGCAGAGGATACCTTTGTAGTTTGGGTTAGTTAGGGCTTCTGTGAGCTGGTGGCGACGGTCCGCATCGGTGCCTGCTAGGTAGCCGTAGGTACGTTCTAAATCGCTGTCGGGACCCAAGTCGATCTGGATGCCGCGCGATCGCCAAATATCGACTCCCGCCTGGATGTTACCTAAGCTAGCTAGGGGGCCGCTGGGGGTGATTACGCGCAGGGTATCACCGGGGCGCAGGGGCGCGGGCAATTCACAGGGTTTGGGCAACATGGGAGATTTTTGGGGACAGTGGACAGCGGTTAATAGGCGTCAGCATTTTTTCCTGCACTGGCCACTTCCGCGCGGAGACGAGCCTTTGCACGGTTCCATAAATCGTCTAGTTCGGCAAGGGTGTGATCCTCTAGGGGGCGATCGCTCAGGGCTTCCATTAATCTCAGGCGTTTTACAAATTTATGATTGGTTTTAGTCAGCGCCTGGGCGGGGTCCAGCTTTTGCCAGCGGGCAATTTGAATCAGGGAAAATAGCACATCGCCCAGTTCCGATTCTTGATGCTCCCGATCCGACTGGGCGATCGCCTCTTGTAGCTCCCCCACTTCCTCGTGGAATTTTTCCCATACCCCTTCCAGGGATTCCCATTCGAACCCCGCAGCGGCAGCTTTAGTAGAAATTTTCAGGGCTCCGGTCAATGGCGGCAGCGATCGCCCATACCGTTCCAGTTTTCGGCTCAGACGCTGACTTTCTTCCAAGGTTTCCCCTTTTTCCTGGGCTTTAATTTCTTCCCATTTCTGACGCACTTCATCGGTGGTGGTGGCCTCGCCGTCGCTGAAAATATGAGGGTGACGGCGAATCAGCTTATCGGCGATACCGTTGGCGATCGCAGTCAAATCAAACTCCCTCGTTTCCCGCGCAATTTGCCCCTGAAGTATCACTTGGAGCAGTAAATCCCCCAGCTCTTCAGCAACGGCGGCTGAATTGCCGTTTTTGATGGCATCAACGGTTTCATAGGCTTCTTCGATGATGTAGGGCGTGAGGCTTTCTGGGGTTTGGGCGAGATCCCACGGACAGCCACCCTCGGGCGCTCGCAGTTGGGCCACCACCTCAATCAGTCGCTCCATTGCAGCCAACAATGTTGCCATTGTTTCAGGATTGACCAGGGAACTGGAAATAGTTTTATCGACAGCGACTTGATCGGCAGAGGGGGAAGACTGGTCAGTCATATAAAGGAAAAATTGACGGAAATTAGTCGTAAATGGGCGAGTCCGCAATTATTAGCATCCTATTAATCTTAGCTATAGGGCAATTTTTAACGGGGGTTTAATGGGGGCTTTAAGGGTATTTTTCGTTTTTAAAGGGGTCGGTTAAAGTCGAGTGGCAGTGGCGATCGCCAGGAGGATAAGCATGGCACCCAGAATGGCATCAGGATTTATTTTGGAGCGCATTTCTCGATGCATTGTGAAATCAACCGCTCAATCCGCTGCCAACTTTACCGTTAGCGTGGCGGCGATCGCCCTGTTAGCAAGCTGCGTGGGAGAATCGCCCTCCACATCCTACGCGCCGGATGTTGCTGATGGGTCGCCCGCTGCCACTGCGGAGGCGATCGGAGAATCGCCCACCCCAGTGCTCCTATCTCCCCTTGCTAGCCCCTGTGCCTCGCGCCCCAATACCGGACCAGCGGAGGTGTCCCAGGATCTTCCCATCACTCCTCGGCAGATGGGACCCATTAAAGCGGGGATGACCCTGGGACAGATCAAGCAAAAGTTAGGGGATAAGGCACAGTACAAAACTATCGAAAATTGGATGGTAGATTTTTCTGGAATTGAGGTGAGTTATGATGACGAACTTCAGTTTTATTTGATGTATTACACCGGGAATCCTGTGAGTGACAGCTACGAAATTCCCTTGGTTTGGGTGGAAAATCCTAGGTTTCAAACGGCGGAAGGGGTGGGACCAGGGTCATCTTTGGGGCAGGCGATCGCAGCTTACGGAACGGCGACTTTAAGCTACAACACCGATGATGAAATGCGGGAGTACGTAAATTTTGAGCGGGGACCAGATAATTTACTGTTTCGGTCGGGACCGACAGCGGCGGGGGAAATGTTTGTGGGGATTTACGGCGAAACGCCCAATGCTGAGGATCCTAGCTATTTCGAAACTCAGCAATATCAAGATGATGCGACAATCAAGGCGGTTATTGTGCCCTTAGAACGGGTGATTTCACCGTAAAGAGAATTCAAAAAAATAGGAAGCAGTGAGATTCTCTGTGGTCTGTAGCAGTTGCGTTGTCGTGATAATTCCAGCCGATTGTCGAGACTGTTGGTTAAAGTGCGAAAAAGGGGGGGCGATCGCAAGTTTCAATGACCACATCTATCTTCACAGGTGACAGTAAAAATGGCGACGGCGACGATGAATTTAGGGTTAAAACTGGCAGGCAGTGTTTTGGGATTGATGGTGCTGGCGGGCTGTGGCGCCGGCGTCGATTCCTACGATTCCCAAGCCCCGACAGCTGAGGTCGCCGGTGAGGCTAGTCCTTCTCCCGCTCCGGTTGCGCCTACCCCTACTGCTCCGGCCGCCACCGCCACTGCGCCCCCTGCCAGCCAACCGAATTTGGGAGCCCAATCTGATCCCGTGGCGTCTCCCCCCCGGCGTTGGGTCCTGAGTTGATGGCGGCTCAGCAGGCTGTGTCCCAAGTTTATGACCAACTGTTGGTGGATTTGCCTCAAGATACGCGTAACAAGTTGATGGGCTCTCAGGTGAATTGGGAGACGATGCGGGATGGGAATTGCCAGGTGGAAGTGGATTTATACGGTGAGCAGCGGGGGGGACGGTGGCAATGTTTGGTTACGTTGACTCGAAATCGTCAGACCCAGTTGACGGCGATCGCCAACCAAACTCTGTTATCAGGATTATCGGAGGGCACCGGTCTGGGAGAGGTGTCCATTGAAGGGGACAGGGTGAATTGTGACGATCCCAACGCTCCAACGACGGTGCAAAATTTCTGCGCTGGGCTGGTGTATGCGCGGGACGATAAGACTCTGAACGAGATTTACCAAGAATTAACAGGGATGCTATCAGCGTCCTCTAAGGACACTTTGACCCAGGCTCAGCTTGCATGGATTAAGATGCGGGATTTTCAGTGTGAGGTGGAAACTGCTTCAGCGGCGGGGGGCACCGGCTACGAAGGTTATCGTAACCATTGCCTCGCCAATGCCACACGGTTGCGCACCGCAGAATTACGCACGCTGCTGTATGACATGCCCTAATGGTGACTGCTTAATGGTGACGACCTAATGGTTACTAATCATTAACGGTTGCGGGCGATCGCCCCCGCCTTAAAATCACCCTTTTAAGATGGAACCCTGCATTATCTTTTACAGGGGTCTACGCTAGGTGAAAGGCTATGGGTGCTGCCATCGATGATCTTCGCGCGTTGGTAATTGGCATCAATGCTTACGGCAACGGGATTCCGCCTTTGCGTAGTGCGGTCAATGATGCTCGGGGCATTGCCGCCTTGTTAGAGGAAAATTTCGGCTATCGCACCCAGGTGCTTTGCGACGGGGAAGCCACTGCCGATGGTATTCGCAAAGCACTGTTTTACCTTCAAGACAATGCCACTGCGAAGACGCGATTTTTCTTTTATTTCGCCGGCCATGGCATTGCCCTGGATGGAGCCGAGAGCGCCGATGGTCCGGTGGGTTATGCCCTGCCCCAAGACGCCACCACTGATGAAAGCACCTTTATGCCCATGCAGGAGCTGCACGATGCCCTCGTGAAATTGCCCTGTAAACATTTGCTGGTGGTGTTGGACTGTTGTTTTGCGGGCAGTTTTCGCTGGGCGGGGCTAACGCGGAAAGCGATGCCATCAAAGCGTATGTATCGAGAGCGCTTTGATCGATTTTTGCGGGGTAGTGCGAAGCAGGTGATTACCTCGGCGGCTCACGATGAAAAGGCGCTGGATGTGTTGTCACGGTTTGGCGATCGCGCGGGAGATGGCGATCGCCATTCCCCTTTCGCCAAATTGTTAATGGAAGCCCTGTTGGGGAAAGGG
>CALCTI010000402.1 GCA_937894105.1 uncultured cyanobacterium | reverse complement strand
TAGATACGGCCGCCGCCCCATTTCCATCGGCGACATATGCTCAGGCGCGGCACTTAGCTCAGCCCGCAATTTTTCTAAACACTCCGGCTGACGGTGAAGCCAGTACATTGCCCAAGCCATGGCGGTGGCGGTGGTTTCGTGTCCCGCAAACAGCAAGGTAATTAGCTCATCCCGCAGTTCCTCGTCGGTCAGAGGGTTACCCTCCTCATCCCGCGCTGCCATTAGCAGGCTCAAAATATCCTCGCGAGTCCCCAGTCCACTTTTGCGGCGATCGCCAATTTCCGCATAAATCAACTGATCCAGAGCCGCCCGTGCCCGTTCAAATTTTCCCCACGGTCCCCAGGACTTTTGCAACACCGGGAAAAACAACAAACTGGCGCGAACCGGTTCCGCCACCATATCCACCATTTCCGTCAGCAGGGGCTTCATGGCGTCGAAGCGGCTTCCTTCTGTAATCCCAAACACCGTTTCCATAATCACCCGCAGGGTTAACTCCTGGGTGACGCGTCGGGCGACGAATTTTTGCCCCGGCTGCCATTGGCCAAACGTTTCCTGGGCAATAGTCTGGATCGCGCTGCCATAGGACTTTAGGCGATCGCCATGGAACGGAGGCAAGATCAACTTGCGCCGCTGTCGGTGGACATTATCGCTGAGCAATAACAAAGACTGGGGGCCCACCAGCGGCTTAATCAGCCCGTTAAAACGCCCAGGGGTTGACAGTTCCTTGCCGTCGCGAGCGAAAAGCTCCTTAATTTGGCGAGGATGGCACACAAAAATCAACTTATCGTAGCCGGGGCCAATGCTATTAACCGCAAACAAATCCCCATAGTTTTTGGTGTGGTTGTCCATTAACCCCAGGGGAGCCACCAGCCAGTACAGGGTTTGTACAAAGGACGGTGAAGTGGGTCCTGGCAGAGATTTGCTCAGGATTTTAGAGGCGGTGGCGGTCATAAAACCTCAGCGGCGCTGGCAAATAAACGGGTTTGTTATTTCAATTTTATTGAATTTTGAATTTTCATTTTTCTAGGGCGCTGCCATTCCTACGACCTTCCCACGGCGATCGCCCACTCCCCCCTGAAAAGCCCTTAACCCCGCTGTCCCAAAAAATTCAGCTTGACGCCCCCAATCGGTCCCATGGTGATGCCACGCCGGGCGGGCTTTACGGCGCCGAATTCTTGAAGGGCAAAGTTACCCTGTTTCACCCAGGTGCTTAGGGCGATCGCCAACTCCGCCATCGCCAACGCCGACCCAATACACCGCCGACTGCCGCCCCCAAAAGGCATAAACTCCGTGGCGCTAAAGGTGCGCTCTAAAAATCGCTCGGGGCGGAAGCGGGCGGGTTCAGGATAAATATCCGGGTGGCGATGCACCAAATACACGCTGCCCATTAACAATTGCCCCTCGTTAATTTGGTAGCCGTCCAGGGTAAACGCCTCCTTCACATAGCGTGGAAAAACTGCGGTCGCCACGGGGTAAATTCGCAGGGTCTCATTGCACACCGCCGTTAGGTAAGGCAGTCTCATTAGCGCCATGGGCGGCGTATCATCGGGCACCGCATCCAACTCTTCTCGCAGGGTTTGCAAACACTCCGGCCGAGCCTGGAGCCAGTACATTGCCCACGCCAGAGACGATGCAGTGGTTTCGTGCCCCGCAAACAACAGGGTCATTAGCTCATCCCGCAGCTCATCATCGGTTAATGGGTTACCGTCCTCGTCCCGTGTGGCCAGCAGCAGGCTCAACATATCTAGGCGATCGAACAGCTCCCAGGCAAGCCCGGCCGAATATAGACAAGCCC
>CALCTI010000401.1 GCA_937894105.1 uncultured cyanobacterium | reverse complement strand
CTTGCCCTCCTCCTGGTGAAGTGCATCGCTACATATTCACCGTATACGCCCTAAGCACAGAGCGTTTGGAACTGCCTGAAGATCCTAGCAATGCCCTTGTTGGCTTTATGACTCGTGCAAATGCGATCGACAGTGCAAGCATCACCGCTGTTTATCATCGATAGGCATAGACCGCGTCAACTGACAAAGGAAATGCTCCAATATTACGAACAGCGACGCCCAGAATACGAGGCTATTTACAGTAAGCCGGAACGGCAGAATGATCTGGACTGGTTAGAACAGCAAATATGTAGTTTTGTCCCTGGACGCCGCGTTCTTGAAATTGCCAGCGGCACTGGATATTGGACACGTCGCATCTCGAAAACAGCGAGTTTCGTGTTGGCGACGGATGCTTCGGAGCAACTTGCGGCGATCGCGGTAGAAAGCTGCCCCACCCACAATGTTCAATCTCAAGTTATGGATGCGTTCTCCATTCCGAAAGATCTAAATTTCGATTGTTTGATAGCAGGTTTCTTTTTTTCACATGTTTTGCTGAATCAACAGCGGCAATTTCTTAATGGCATAGCCCAATCCATGAAGCCAGGTAGTAAGTTGATTCTGTTTGATAATCGCTTTGTGGAGGGCAGCAGTACTCCCATATCAAGGGTTACTGAAGCAGGGGATACCTATCAGCAGCAGAGATTATCCGATGGCTCATGTTTTGAAGTACTCAAAAACTTTCCACGATCTGAAAATCTGACTTCACTGTTCCATCAGTTTTGTCGCAATGTTTCCGTAAAAGAAAGCCAATATTTCTGGTTAGCGTCTGGGAATTTGGTTGCTTAATTGAGCGTCGCTGATTTCGAGTATGAACTAGGGGCTGTCATTAATTGAATCCCTAAGTCAAGAGCCGTAAGGGTTTCAGCCCCTAGCTTTGTTTGTTTTTAAAGGGCGCGTACTCCCCACTGCATAAGGCTTCTGGAGATTAATTGATGACACGCCCTAGTTGCTGAAAGCCTGGACGTTCCGTTTAGAATTTTGCAAAAACATACGCGGATGCAGCAGTGCCAAATAGTTTGTAGGCTACGCTGAAATGTGATCGCCTTAAAAACGACGCCGTCATGCAAATTACCTTAAGCCAAGAACAAAGCAGAATCCTTGAATCACTGTCTCGGCAAGGTAAATACACGTCACTGGAAACTGCGATTGATGCCGCGCTCTTACTTTTAGCTGAGCAATTAACCGACGCAGAGCAAAGTTTAGACCCTGAGTATATTGCTTGGATGGAAGAGACAAGACTAAAGCTTGATACGGGCATGGACGATATTGAAGCAAAGCGTACAGTTGAACTAGATACAGTGTTGATGCAGCTCCAGGAGAAGGTGAGTAAAGCTCAAGCTGAGTCTGCATGAGAACGCTACGTATTACCGTTTCCGCCAGTAAAGACTTAGATGAAATCTCGGATTATTTTCTTGCCCAAAGCGTCGAGTCTGGTGCCAAATTCGTTAAAGCATTTGGCAAGAAATATCGGAATTTAGCTCAGTTTCCTAATATCGGTAAATCCTACGAAGACATCAAACCCAACCTTCGAGGATTGTCTGTGATGGGCTACATCGTCTTCTACCAAGTCAGCGAAGAAAGTATTGATATCATCCGCGTAGTCAGTGGCTATCGGAATATTGGAGAGGTTTTTGAAAACTGACTAATTGGTCTGGACCCACCTTACAAATCCGTTAAACCGAGAAATTCTAAAGTGCGATACCATCGTCTCAGCAATAAAACTTAATGAGACGCGGATCGCTTATGGACTCCCAGCTATCCATCCTTGATCGCATTGGTAATTGGCTTCAGCCCGCCGCCGGGAATTGGCGGCAGTTTAAACAGCCTGCCGCCGGATTTATTGAGCTGCGTCACTTAAATAAGCAGTTCACTGAGGGGACGGCGGAGCGTCAGGTGCTCGACGATGTGTCTATTGCATTTGAGGAAGGGCGGTTTATTGTGCTGCTGGGACAGAGCGGTAGTGGTAAGAGTACGCTGCTGAACTTGATTAGTGGTATCGAAAAGCCTAGCTCTGGCACGGTGTTGATTGATGGGGTGCCGATTACGGATCTGAAAGAGCGGGCGTGTACTTTGTTTCGCCGTGACCAAATTGGCATTATTTTTCAGTTTTTCAACCTTATTCCCACCCTGACGGTGTTGGAAAATGTGACGCTACCCCAGGAGTTGGCGGGCAGTGCACCGGGGGAGGTGGAGACGCAGGCACGATCGCTCCTGGCAAAAGTGGGGCTGGGCGATCGCGATGAGGCATTTCCCGACAAGCTTTCTGGGGGACAACAGCAGCGGGTGGCGATCGCCCGAGCATTGGTCCACGAGCCCCGCTTAATTTTGGCGGACGAGCCCACGGGAAATCTGGATGAAGATACGGGCAATACGGTGCTGCAATTGCTGTTGGATTTGACCCGCAATGCCAATAAAACGTTGATTATGGCTACTCATAATTCCGAGATTGCTACCTATGCGGATCAGGTGTTGCGGGTGCATGAAGGGCATCTGGAAGATGCAACGGCGGAATTTAAGCGCCCTGACGAGTTTAAAAAATTAGTGGGGGCAGGGGCTTAATGAGTGAGTTTTCTTCCCCAGAGTCTGCAGATCAATCTGTAAGTCAATCTGTAAGTCAATCTGTAAATCAACCTGCGAATCAGTTTGTAAACCAATCGATTCCCACCGTTGATAATGGGCGGCTGGCATGGCGGCGGGTGCGGCGGCGACCGTTTCAGTACGTTCTCTTTGTGCTGGGGATTGCGATCGGGGTTGCCATGTTGGTATCTATCGACCTGGCGAACGGGTCGGCCCAGCGGGCATTTGAACTGTCCACTGATGCGATCGCCGGACGCACCACCCACCGTATTGAAGCGATTTCGCCCATCGGCGTTGATGAGGGCTTGTACCGCGAGCTGCGGACCGAGCTTGGCTATACCCAGTCTGCGCCCATTGTGGAGGGGTATGTGGTTGCGGAGGATTTGGACCGTCAGCCTATGCGATTAGTGGGAGTAGATTTTTTTGCGGAGGCTCCCTTTCGTAGCTATTTAAATGACAGTGCTGGTAGTAGTGCCGGTAGCGATGTCGATGACGATTCTGACCAGGGAATCGAGGCGCTGACGGCGTTTATTACGGAACCGAATACGGTGATTTTGGCGCGGGATACGGCGAGTCAGTATGACGTTCATGTGGGTGATCGCCTCAACCTCACGTTGGCAGGACAGCCCACAGCGGCGCAGGTGGTGGGAATTTTGCAGCCGGCCAATGCGTTGACCCGCGACGCCCTCAGCAACGTGCTGTTTACGGATATTGCCTCCGCCCAGGAAGTGCTGAGTATGCAGGGGCGGTTGAGCCATATTGATTTAATTGCGGACAATGAGACCGATCTGGA
>CALCTI010000400.1 GCA_937894105.1 uncultured cyanobacterium | reverse complement strand
CCCCCGTGTCCAAGGGTGGAAGCTTCGCGTCAGGAATCACCACATCCCCCGATTCGCAATGCTTGCCGGCAACGGTCACAGTTTCGGAAAAGGTAGCTGACATACGATTTGCCACCACCGACCTATACAGGGATTGGTAAGTGATAGGGCGAGGATTGTCAGACATGCCGCCATCTACGGACACGTAGTTGCGAATGCCAGGAACGGTTTTTTTACTGCCGATTCTATAGGCTGTTACGCAGGATGAGCCCACCAGCGATCGCCCCGGCTCACAAATCAATTTGGGCCGCGCCACTCCATACTTTTCGCAAGCTGCAGTCACCCCTTGGGTCACCACTTCCAACCACTCACGAATGCTCGGAGGATCATCCTGCTCGGTATAGCGAATGCCTAAACCGCCCCCCACATTCAGCTCCGTTACCGGCAATCCTCGCTCTTGGGCCTTCTTAAACCAGGACACCAGCACATCCCCCAAATCACTATGGGGCTGTAGCTCAAAAATTTGTGACCCAATATGGGCATGAATGCCGATGACCGAAATGCAGTCCTGCTGAGTCACAAAATCAAAGACTTCTTCCACTTGGGTGGGGTCAAAGCCAAACTTGCTGTCAATGTGACCGGTGCGAATATATTCGTGGGTGTGGCACTCAATGCCTGGGGTCAGGCGTAGCATCACTCGCACGGGGCTGGCGGGCTTTAGTCCCACCAAATTGTGTAAGTCAAACCAGTTATCCGCAATGATGGTGCAGCCTTTTTCCACTGCCAGAGCTAACTCTTCCACTGACTTATTGTTGCCGTGCAGGTAGATTTTGTCGCTGGGCACCCCTGCCTGGAGCGCCGTATGCAGCTCGCCTCCTGACACCACGTCCATGCCGATCCCTTCCGAGTGAGCGATCGCGCAAATAGCAGTACAGCTCCACGCTTTAGAGGCGTAAATCACCAAACTTTCTCCGCCATAAAAGTCGTTAAGGGCGTTGCGATATTGCTGACAGGTTTTCCGCAGATTTTGCTCGTCCAAAATGTACAGGGGCGAGCCAAACCTTTCCACCAGTTCCGTTACGTCGCAGCCGCCCACTTCTAATGTGTCGCGATCGCTCACCGTGGCATTCAGGGGCATCAAAAACTGATTGGGCGAAGCATCTTCCGCACGAGCGCTGGCGTCGGGCAAATATTGCAAGCTGGAAGTTTGGCGAGAAACGTCCTTGTCTAAGGTTGGTGTAGCCATTAGGGGGTCCGTGGGGTCAGGTCTAGTTAGTAATTAGGTGTGATCATTGGGAATGGTGCGTTAGGAAATGCCAAGAACTTTGAGGCGCAAAAAATCAAGACGCGAAAAAGCTTAGAAAAAAATTATTATTGCACGACTGTATCGAATATATCTATTTTTTATGGGTCAATGCCCGGCAGTTTATTCCGGGTAGCGATCGCTACGATTAACCTTTAAAGGGCGTTGAAACAGATACATTTTCTAAATAGAAAAAACGATATTCTAAAACCATAATTGATAAGACTTTAGAGATGGCAAATCAAAGCCAAGTATACCTTTAGATAGGGATCTGGTGCTGATTTAAACGCACCACAACATAAACATTAGCAAGGAACATTTAGCCACTGATAACAGGAATCTTAATCGCTAAGAGTTCAGAAATAATCAAAGAAAAGTAATGATTAATGACAGGAGTTTTTATGGGATTTACCACTCCTAAAAATACCCTGAAACTATTTGTCTTCGGAATTTAGTCCTAGAATTCTTAACGGCAAAAACTTAGAAGTGACCGCTTTTATTTGTGGAGAATACGATGAAAAGCGACTACAACGTGCGTCAAACCACCCTCAAGTTTACGCGCTCTGGCAATGCAGAATTTTACACCCCCACAGCGTCCAATGAAACGATGTTGGTACAGGTGTCACCCCACGTGCGCGACGACTTATTTATGCATCAAAACCAAACGGATCAGTTGCTGGTTGTACGGGGTAACTTTGTCTTAGTTATTTTGCGCGATCGCCACTACGACTACATTCCATTAAGCGATGCGATCCCCACCGTGGTCACCATTCCTCCCGGCGTTTACCACGGCGCATTAAGCTTTAGCGACGAGCCCTGTGTCGTGGTCAATGCAGTGATTCGCCACGGCGAAGCCACGGAGGAAGATTATGCGCCCATCAAGCCTCCCATTCCTTACGATCTTGAAGCAGCTAAACTTGCGCTAAATCAGCTACACGCCGAGGACTTTACCAAAGCTACGGTGGCGTAGGTCCTGATCAATCATAAAACCGACGAAAAAAAGGGCAGTAACTTACGTCTTGATCGCCAAGTTACTACCCTTTTTTTTTATCTTTTCTAGCTACTTTGACCGCTGACTCTCACACAGAGAAACTGTCGAGTAAAACTTGAAAATAGTGTTTTTTCCACTGCTTATTATTGAAATAAGCCCTTAGTGGATGTCTGAAAAGTCTGATTGGACACTTCAAACTGGGTCTGAATGCTGTGATGAAAGAGCGCAAACACGCATTCTTTCGTTGCAGCCTACGACAAGATGAGTCGTGCTTGAGACTTTTCAGACATCCTCTTAGAAATAAACGCTTAAATAATTGTGCCGTCAGGAATAGCCGCATTTTTTACAATGACAATAATGCCGCTGCGAATCATAAAGCCGTCGTCTTCACGGTTAGCCTCTTCTACGCGATCCTTATTGATAATTTGCACGTCGTTGCCGATGCGAGCATTTTTATCCACGATCGCCCCTCGAACGGTGGTATTTGAACCAATGCCAATGGGAATATTGCCCTGGGTCATTAGCTCAAACCGCTCGTCTCGACGCTCGTAATAATCAGCTCCCATAATTAGGGAATTATCAATAACCGCCCCAGCACCAACTCGCGATCGCACCCCTAAAATAGAACGCTGAATCTGGCAATCTTTCACCATGCAGCCTTCACTAATCATCGACTCAGTGACCTGACAATCGAGGATCTTGATGGGCGGTAAGTATCGCGATCGCGTATAAATCGGCGCCACATTGTCGTAAAACGTAAATGCTGGCGCTGGCTGACTGGTCAGGGCTAAATTAGATTCGTAAAACGCCTTGATCGTCCCGATATCTTCCCAATAATCGTCAAACAAATAAGCCTGAACGTTGTAATCCTTAGCCGAAGCAGGAATGATTTCCTTACCAAAGTCGGTGCTCTCAGGAGAGGATTTTAATAGGTCAATCAACACCTCCTTTTTGAACACATAAATGCCCATCGAGGCAATGTAAGGCATCGTTTGCGCCTTTTCTGCCGACAGCCCCAAACTTTGGGTGTTCACTTCCATCGCCTTTAGGTCGTCCCCCTTAGGCTTCTCGCTAAAATCAACAACCCGACCTGCATCGTTGATTTTCATCAAACCGAAGTCTGAAGCACGGCTCTCGTCCATGGGAACCACCGATAAGGTGATATCAGCATTCGTTTCCCGGTGACGGCGCACAAAGTCGCTGTAGTCCATGCGGTAGAGATGATCCCCAGACAGGATGACGTATTCATCCACGTCTAAATCCGCAAATAGCCACAGATACTGGCGAACGGCGTCGGCAGTGCCTTGGAACCAAGTGGGATTTTCTGGGGTTTGCTGGGCGGCTAATACTTCCACAAAACCGTCAGTAAGCCCAGACATAGGATAAGCCCGGGAAATATGGCGATTTAGGGACGTGGAATTGAATTGGGTTAAGACATAGATTTTATTGATTTCGGAATTGATGCAATTACTAACGGGAATATCAATCAACCGATACTTACCAGCCAAGGGAACGGCTGGCTTTGCTCGGAGTTTTGTTAAAGGGTAGAGACGGGTGCCGGCTCCACCACCCAAAATGATGCCTAGTACTCGTTTCACAACGCGACCTCTGGTGCTGCCCACGGTTCATGACCAGTGTCCGCTTGCAGGTCGTTCTTGGCAAGGAAAATCAAGATTTTGATCCCCAAGGGTGATTTTAGGGGGGCTTTTTACGGTTAGTTTCTCCTGAGCTTATGGCGGCGTTAAGGATAAGTTGCGATCGCCCCTCTGGCATCGGGATGATTTTTGGAAAGAAGTGGGGGCTTTAGTAGTCGGCAATACGGTTAAGACTTGCTAACATAAGTTAAATAAAGTTGCGATTTGATTGACTTTTCTCCACTTGCTTATTTTTGCTTTGGCTTTCTAAATGGGCAGGTAAGGGGCAAGTCGGCGAGGTCAATGTATTTCCTGTCAGTTAATTCCGTAGCTAACCCGACTAGAAACGAGGAATGCTTTTATGAGCCGTCAAAACGCTGTGTCCCCTTCTGCTGCTGTTTCGATGACCGGTGCTTCCACTGGGGCGATCGCCACGAAAACTGCCCCTAAGACGGCGGCTCCTGGTAATACAACGCGCGGCATTATGGCTCCCCAGCACGGGGCTGTCATGTTTGAGCCTCGGGAATTTTTGAAAGCGCGGGCAGCAGTGGATGGGCAGGATGTGTTTATTGAGTGGACCGGGTCGGTGTATGCCATGGTGCCGGGGAAGCGCCAGGAACGTTTGTTCAACGTTACCGGTATGAATGTGGCGCGGGGGATGCAGGACGAGAACGGCGTGTGGTGTTTGGTGACGCGGGAGCTGAACTACTATACGGACCCGATGTCGGGGGAGTTGCTTCATCGCTGGGAAAATCCTTGGACAGGAGATGCTTTAACGGTGATGCACGTGGCTAATGATCCTGTGCAGCACCAGTTGCGCTATCCCGTTCCGGCGCAGCTAGCCGGGAACGCGGCGTCCTTTGTGCTCGAGATGTTTCCCACCTATCCCAATCCTTTGGGCGATCGCCCAAAATTTCGCGATTACAGCCCCAATCCCGATTATTTAGCGTCAGAATTTTTCCAAATCACGGTGCCGTTAGATGAGCTACGGGATCCGGAGCGGGCCACGGTGAATACGATGACCCTGGCGTGGAATCGTATCGGTCCTTGGTTGCCGTGGATGAAGATGGGCGATCGCCCCGGTCAATTGGTCTATCACGCCTATGGTCGGCGCGTGTCCAGCTACGACGTCCTATCGCCCCTATTGCGCCAGGAAATCAAGCAGCGACTACCCAAATATCGTCACGCCCCCACAAGCTACACCCAGAAGACCAACATGACCTCCTGGCGCTACTTCGAGGAGCATTTTGACGCTTACTTGCAAGGCGACCCATTCCCCATTAACGAACGTGTCTAGCGAATGGGAATAGTTAGGCAATTAGGTTCATAGCAGCTTGTCAACTTCCGACGCTAGCCTTGAAGTGCAGCATAAGATTCAGCACCGGTTGCTCATCCTAATTTGCCTTACTAAATGCGACAGTTAACGGGTAAAGAAATCGAGATAATCTTACGCCTGCTAAAAGATGAACCAGCACTTCTAAGGCATTTCAATCTGCATAAGCACGACTTGCAGGTTGAGGAGATGAATGATGGTGGCATGGGAAGCCTTAGTTTCGTCAACCCAGGCAAAGAAAGTAGAGTTTTTGGAGGAAGGATTGGATAAAGGGAATTTCAGGATGAAGATGGGATCCCGATTCTGATTTCTGTGTACCTAGACCAGGATGGGGAACTGTTTGAATTGGACGTGTGGAAAGTTGATTTCTCTCCCACTAAAAGCATCATTCTAGATGGGATTGCTGACACGATGAGTTTCAACGAACTCTACAGGCTTAAGGGGAAGCGATCTTCACAAGAGAGTTGTCAGCGCCTTAAAAAGGAATTCCCAGGGTTTCCCATCAGTTGGCTGGTTGCCGCAATGTCAGAATTTCCGTTGGCAGGGTGCAATTTTTTCCTGGACCCTATCGACTTGGATATGGAGTGGATGACAGTTGAGAAAATGGTGGAAGAATCCAAAAAATTTTATCCAGGTATTTCATCAACCCAACACAACTACTTTCCAGTGGGTACATGTTTATACGGTTCTGGAAATCCATATTTCATCAACCTAAACGACTCGAACAAAGCCGTTGTTCAAATCCCACACGATGCTATAGATAGCAAAATGCAACTTAAAAGAGGCGAGGTCGAAGCCATTTTTCCCACATTGAGCGCTCTTTTTAAGCACGCCCATCGGGGGCAAAGTTGAACAGTATGGTGCGCGAAAAGCACGATTCAGCTATTGATTAATTTCCATTTTCTGAATCCCTTTTTCCGTCAGAGTTAATCGGTAAACTTGGATATTGCTGTGTTGTGCCAGGGGCTTGAGATATGTGAACTGGGGCGGAGACTGGTAGATGGGTTGGGCGATCGCACCGGGATATTGCTGTTGAATTTGAGCGAGCCACGCAGGAGAAGGACGGTAGAGATAGAGGGGGCGATCGCCGGTTAGGGTGGTGGCTATTGGGTTGAGGTTGCCGTCGGGAATGATGGCGATTTGGGCATCGGGGCGTAGCTGGTAGCTGAGGGAGATTAGGCGGGGAATGTAGGCTTGGCTGAAGATTAGGGGGGAAGGATCGCCGGGGGCTAGGGTGGCGTTGAGGGTGTCGGCGACGGCGGGATGATCATAGCTACCCTGTTCTACCCACCAAGTTGGGGTGATGGCACTGGCGGTGCAGGAAATAATTTGGCTGGCGAGGAGGATGCTTAGGAGCGATCGCCCCCAATTTTGTTGCTTTACCCAAAACTGTCGCCGTCCCAGGTAGAAGGCAATTAGCAGTTGCAGCCCCAAATAGCAGGGCACCCAATAGCGGGTAACGCCAGACCGGAATCCGCCGGAGCGTAGGTCCAGCAGCAGCAGGGGCAGGAATTGGGCAAAGATTAGGGTGAGGAGGAACCAAAGGGCGAGGCTGGGGATGCCCGTTTGTGATTTTTGCCAGCGTTTTAGGTCGGCGGCGGCGATTACGGTGAGGGTGGCGGTGGCGGCGATCGCCCCCATCACCAAACCGGGAGCCAAAAACCAATCGGGGGGAAAAATTCGCCCCTGCGGATCCCAATCAATAAACAAGCGCCCCAGATTTAAACCCCAGTTTTGCACCAGCATCCCTGGCTCAATGGGAATTGTTGTAAAACCGTTGGTTTGGTTAATGGTGCCAAAGCCGAGAATGACGATCCGTAGCCAGGGCTGCCACAGGAACAGAGCTAGAGTGATCGCCCCAATAAATCCGGTAAGCTGCGATCCCTTAAGTTGTCGTTGAATCGCGGCGATCGCCACAAATGCCCCATGCCCAATCAGCGTGAAAAGCCCAAATAGCAAGGTGTAGAGCAAACCAATGGCGCTGGCTCCGTAGGCAAGCCAAGAGCCAAGGGTTTTCAAACGCAGGGCGCGAAATAGAAGCCAGCATGCCAACACAATGTCAAAGGTCCACCGCCCATAGTTGCGCACATCCAAGGAATTCAGCACGTGAAACGG
>CALCTI010000399.1 GCA_937894105.1 uncultured cyanobacterium | reverse complement strand
TACGTTTGTTGATTCGTCCTGGTATTACCTGCGCTATCCCGATGCCAATAATGACAAGGCTGCGTTTGAACCGGCAAAAACCAATGACTGGGCGCCGGTGGATCAATACGTGGGCGGAATTGAGCATGCGATTTTGCATTTGCTATATTCGCGGTTCTTTACCAAGGTGCTGCGCGATCGCGGCTTGGTAAATTTCGGCGAACCCTTCAAGCGCCTGCTAACCCAGGGCATGGTGGAGTCCATGGCCTACAAAAATATCGAAACGGGCAAATACGTGGTCCCCGCCGATGTGGACCTAAGCGACCCCGATGCGCCAAAGGAGGCGGCAACGGGGGCAGCACTACAGCCGGTGTTCGAGAAAATGTCCAAGTCTAAGTACAACGGTGTGGACCCGGGTGCTGTGCTAAATAAGTACGGCGCAGATACGGCACGGATGTTCATCCTGTTTAAAGCGCCGCCAGAAAAGGGGTTGGAGTGGGATGACGCGGACGTGGAGGGACAGTTCCGCTTTTTAAACCGGGTATGGCGTTTAGCCGGAAATTATCTGGAGGCGAAGGATGGCGATGCCCAGAAGGGGGGCGAGAAAGCAGAAAAGGAACTGCGGCGGGCAATTCATATAGCAATTAAGGAAATTAGTGACGATTTAGAGGGAGACTATCAGTTTAATACCGCTATTTCTGAGCTAATGAAGCTGAGCAATACCCTCAACGATTACCCGGAGAAAACCTCTCCTGTTTATCAAGAAGGGGTGGTTACGTTGATCTCATTATTGGCTCCGTTTTCTCCCCATATTGCTGAAGAGATTTGGGAAAAATTAGGGAATACAACGTCCGTTCACCAAGCTCCCTGGCCGCAGTTAGATGAGTCGGCTTTGGTGGCGGATGAGATGACTATTGTGATTCAAATTAAGGGCAAAACCCGGGGAACTGTTCAGATGCCGGCCGGGTGCGATCGCGCTGAGCAAGAAAAATTTGCCACCGAAAGCGAAATTGCCCAAAAATACATTGCTGGAAAAGACGTTAAAAAAGTCATCGTCGTCCCCGGTCGCCTGGTGAATTTTGTGGTGATTTAATCCTGTCTAAATCGCCTATAGGCGTCCTACGGCCTAAGCCTAGGGAGAGCAAAGGGCAGGGAGCACCCATTTGAGCTCCGAGTCCCCCGTTAAAATTGCAACAGTTGGAAGCAGCGAGGGGCGATCGCTCCGTGGAAAGTTTTAGGTAAGCCATTAAATAGTGGGGAAAATAATTGCCGTTGCAGGTGATCGCCCCGAAGATCTAGATCGTAATGCCAGATCGTGATGGCGGAGCACCATAAGGGAGATTGTCGTTCCCGGAATCACTGCCCTCTCCATTTAAATTTATTTGAAATTGATTCGACCTATTGCTCAGCCGATAAGTGGGGGCGTAGAAGTAGTAAAATTTCTTTGTCTATACAGAATTTTCACTCCAAGTGATCGCCACTTTGGATAATGCTTTGAGTCTTGCTCTGATATCAGCGAACACACCGTAGCAGTTAGCTTCCAGAGATATTACAAGGGCATTGATAACCTACGGTGATAGTAGGAATGACAGTTCTGTAACGTTATTTTAGGCAAATACGTTCATCTTGATTAACTTTTGTAAATTAGATTTGCTAGGCTAAGTGTGTAGCAACCGCATTACCAATTCGGCTTGTTGTTGGCCAGGTTAGGTTCGTGCTTATGTTTAGCGGCGCAATTATGTTTCCGAATAGCTCTCCGGAGTGGGGCAAACAGCTCATCAATACCGTAGCTACCGAGGCTCTGCGGCGCATGTTCTCGGCTAGTGAGTCTTTGAGCGTTGATGTGCGATGCCAGTCTCCAGCACAGTTGCTGCAAGGTGGCTTGGATGGCTTCCGTATGGAAGGCGTTGGGCTCGTTATCCGTCGTCAGTTCCGCACCCAGTCCATGAATTTTGAGACTGATGCGGTGGCCGTTGATTTCGGTGCAGTGATGCAGGGGCGCTTGGCTCTGAAAAATGGCACCCAAGCGATCGCCCAGGTCACCTTGGCAGAGGCGGATTTAAATCAGGCGTTTCGCGCCCCCCTCGTGACCCAGCATTTAATCAATCGCCAGGAGCCTGCCCTTTTGGCGGCCTCTGGTGGTCAGCCCGTGTCCTTTGGTGGCATCAAGTTGACGCTGAATGAAAATAATTCGGTGCGGCTGTCGGCGGTGGTTGAGGCGATCGGTATGGAAGCGATTCCCGTGACCCTTGATGCCACTGTGGAAGTGGTGCGGCGGCGACGGATTGTTTTTGCTGACCAGAAGTTTGTGGCGTCGGAGACCCCTGAGGAACTTCGCGATCGCGCCACCGTGTTTGCCAAAGAATTAGGCGAGCTACTGGATAATATGGTGGAATTGGACCGTTTTGGGTTGGATGGGTTGACCCTGCGCCTAAATCGTCTGGAAACTCGCGATAAGACCTTGGTCTTTAGCGGCTACGCCCAAATTGAGTACATTCCCAGGATTAACCAGCAGTCCGTTGCCGCTTAAGGTGACCTATGGCGCTGTTGCTGCAATAGACGTTTGGAGCGTTGCCAATAGCCGGGGTTTTTGGGGTATTTGCTTGGGTATCTATAGGATATTTTTTGAGCATTTATACCGGCGAGCCCGGGTTGTTATGGCAAAATAAGCTTCTAGACTGTCCATCCTGGCAATGCTGGGATGGATTTTTGCCTTTTCTTCGCTTTTTCCCTGCTGTAAAAATTATTATTGAGAACTGCCGTGACCACCGCCGTTGCTACCCCACCCGCAGCTAATGCGCCCGATTCTACCGAAAAGCGTCGCGCTGTTTTTCCCTTTACGGCGATCGTCGGGCAAGAGGAAATGAAGCTGGCTTTAATGCTAAATATCATTGATCCTAAAATTGGTGGGGTGATGATTATGGGCGATCGCGGCACCGGCAAATCCACGACGATTCGCGCATTGGCGGACCTGTTGCCAGAAATTGACATGGTGGCGGACGGCCACTTAGGCAGCGACCCGCCGGATGTGGAATCGATGAGCGATGAGGTGCGCGGTCGCCTATCAAACGGTGAATCGCTGCCCATTGCCAAGAAAAAAGTACAAATGGTAGACCTGCCCTTGGGCGCAACGGAGGACCGGGTTTGCGGCACCATCGACATTGAAAAGGCTCTGGCAGAAGGGATTAAAGCCTTTGAACCTGGGCTGTTGGCTAAGGCCAATCGCGGCATCCTGTATGTGGACGAGGTGAACCTGCTAGACGATCACCTAGTGGATGTGCTGTTAGATTCGGCGGCGTCTGGCTGGAACACCGTGGAGCGCGAGGGGATTTCGATTCGCCACCCGGCGCGGTTTGTGTTGGTGGGCTCCGGTAACCCTGAGGAAGGTGAGCTACGTCCCCAGCTCTTAGATCGTTTCGGAATGCACGCGGAAATTCGCACGGTGAAGGAGCCGGATTTGCGGGTGCAGATTGTGGAGGAGCGCGGTGAGTTTGACAGCAATCCCGCCGATTATTTGCAAAATCACCAGGCGGAGCAGGATGCGCTCCAGGCAAAACTGGTGCAGGCACGGGATTTGTTGAAGTCGGTGGATATTGATCGCGATCTGAAGGTGCAAATTTCTAGAGTTTGCGCCGAGCTGGATGTGGATGGTTTGCGGGGCGATATTGTAACTAACCGGGCGGCGAGAGCACTGGCGGCATTTGAGAGGCGTACCGAGGTCACCGTTGATGATATTAAGCGGGTGATTGTGCTGTGCTTGCGCCACCGGTTGCGCAAGGATCCGTTGGAAACCATTGATTCCGGTGATAAGGTGCAGCAGGTATTTAGCACCGTCTTTGGCGTGGATTTGGACTAGATTTGGGACTTGTGGAACTTTGAAAAAATGTGGCTGGGATTGGCTTTCGAGCTGGTCCTAGTTTTTCATCGCCCCGACCATACGTCGAACTCAGTTTTTTAGGGTTGTTCGGCGTTGTTGCGTTGATAGTGAATGGGGAGTGTATAGTTACGCGCCTCGTTGGAACTGGCGCTAACGTTTCAAGCTGCTTCCCACAGCGTCACAGGCTTGGCAATATGGATCATGTGATTGAGCACAGCACACTTCACCCGTAGTTCAGCCACCTGATTGTCGAAGTTCCGGGACTGAACAGTGCCTCCAAAGATGCTCTTGAAACGACCAATGGTAGTTTCGGCGATGGAGCGACGGTGGTAGCGGCTATGATGCTTCCACGCCTTACGATCGTGCTTGCGAATGAAGCGCAGGTTTTCATCACGCAGATGAGCCGGTCCTCGACAGTTACCATGCTTCTAGAGCTTGGCATTCTTGCGCGGCGGAATGACTGCTTTCGCTCCCTTCTGCTGAAGCATCTCGTAGCAGTGGCGGGTATCGTAAGCGCCGTCGGCTGAGACCTGCTCCACTGAGGCGTCGGTGTTATCCAACAGGTCACCCTCACTGTCATGAACCTTATTGAGAGTCACCTCAGCGGCGCGGATTTCCCCGGTGGACTCATTCACTGGCACGTGCAGCTTACGCCAGGTGCGCCGTTTACTGATGCCATGCTGTCGGGTTTTCCACTCCCCCTCTTCGTACACCTTGACCTCAGTGGAGTCCACCACTAGATGAATCGATGAGGAGTTGGGGTGCACCGTTAAGGGCACTGAGAGCGTTGCCTTTCGACGGGATACGGTGCTGTGCTCAGGTACTGACAGGGATACCTGCATCAGCTCAAACAAAGAGTGCAGGAGCCCCTCGGTTTGGCGCCCGGCTAATCCGTAGACGCTTTTGAGGGTTTCAAAGGTGGTGATGGGCAAGGTCACTGTAGATTTGGTTGGACCCTCTTCTGGCAGGTTGTTTGGGGGCGTACCAGTGATGGATAGCGTCCTCATCGAGCCACATAGTGAGGCTGCCTCGCTGCTTCAGACCAGCGTTATACTCGGACCAGTTACGGATGG
>CALCTI010000398.1 GCA_937894105.1 uncultured cyanobacterium | reverse complement strand
CTTGCCGTGATATCCCACCAAATGCACCGTTTTCGCCCCAAGAATCGCCGCCTCCACTAACAGCGCCACAATCCAATTTCACACTAAAACCACCCGATCTAAATCCAATCCCAAATCCGCCGCCACCCGCTGCCCATTGGCACCCAAACAAAACACAACCGGCAAAGTTAGATCCTTTTCCAACACCTGACGTAACGCCAACTTTGCCTCCTCCAACTTATCCATCGCCGTATTGGGCACCGAAATCCCCCCCGTTCCCAACAGGGATAACCCCTCCACAATGCCAAAGGCTGCATTGGACGGGCGAGTGGCTAACCGTCGCCCCTCCGGCAAAACAATCCGCACCGTCAGTGATCGCCCCTCGGGAATCAAATCAACCAAATTTGCATCCATCAACTCCCGCGCATAGCGATAAATCGCCGCTTCCCCCTCCGAATTTCGACCAATACCCTCGCCCCCTTCCAGGGTGATTTTCTCTTCGTTGTTCCCTTGCGATCGCCCGTGAACCCAAGCCCAAATAGGCGTATCCCGCGTCAAATCCAAATTATTCCCCGGCTCACTGAGGGTTACCGCTAACGCAGTATTCTCGTCCAATCGCGCCACCGACTCCACCGGCAGGGTCACGACTCCGTCTCCTCGCAACAAATCCAGTTGAACTTCAGCGGGAGCAGCTTCTAGATTGAACAAATGGGCGATCGCTGCCTTAGCTGCCGCCGCTGCAAAAACTGGCAAAGTGTATCCCGTCATCGTCGAAAGAACCGCCCCGTCAAGATGTTTTTAACCTGTTACCAGGGGAGCCCCCAAGGGAGCGAACTTTCACCCAACAACAGAAAGAAGTGAACAAAGCCCTTCAGGAGCACTTATCATCGCAAACAATTAGATAGATTGCGGAATAAAAACTTAAGTAAAAATCTCTGCCCCAGGACGAACGTCTTAACCTAAATTCAAAAACTAATACGAACTTGATTGAATTTATGAGTGGGCCTGTAGACGACTAATTAGCGATATTTGTAAGCTCTTAACAAGCCATCGACAATAAATCGCTTTTTTCCTTTTTTGGCTTCATTATCCCTTACAGGAAAATTGTTATCTAAGGTGGTGATCGTCCATTAAATAGCTTTGAAGAGTGGCTTTGAAAAGAGCCCCTTGCAAAGGTTATTTCAAACGGGCGAAATCATACTTGTTTATCTTTAACTTCCTTCGCAATTATTACCCATGGCTACTTCCGTACAAACCGGCAGTAGCAGCTTGTGGGAGCGCTTTTGCGCCTGGGTTACTAGCACGAACAACCGCATTTATGTGGGTTGGTTCGGTGTCCTAATGATCCCCACCCTGCTAGCAGCTACTATCTGCTTTATCATCGCCTTTGTCGCAGCCCCCGCTGTGGATATTGACGGTATTCGCGAGCCCGTCGCAGGTTCTCTGATCTACGGCAACAACATCATTTCTGGTGCCGTTGTTCCGTCGTCTAATGCGATCGGTCTACACTTCTACCCCATTTGGGAAGCTGCCTCCTTGGATGAGTGGCTATATAACGGCGGTCCTTACCAGCTCGTCGTCTTCCACTTCCTCATCGGCATCTTCTGCTACATGGGTCGCCAGTGGGAACTGTCCTATCGCCTAGGCATGCGTCCTTGGATCTGCGTTGCTTACAGCGCTCCCTTGGCTGCTGCCACCTCTGTATTCTTGATTTACCCCATCGGCCAGGGCTCCTTCTCTGACGGTATGCCTTTGGGTATTTCTGGCACCTTTAACTTTATGTTTGTGTTCCAAGCTGAGCACAACATTCTGATGCACCCCTTCCATATGTTGGGTGTGGCAGGCGTGTTTGGCGGCTCCCTGTTCTCCGCAATGCACGGTTCATTGGTGACCTCTTCCTTGGTTCGCGAAACCACCGAAGTTGAGTCTCAGAACTACGGCTACAAGTTTGGTCAAGAAGAAGAGACCTACAACATCGTTGCAGCCCACGGCTACTTCGGTCGTTTGATCTTCCAATACGCTTCCTTCAACAACTCTCGTTCCCTGCACTTCTTGCTTGGAACTTGGCCGGTTGTGGGCATCTGGTTCACCGCCTTGGGCATCAGCACCATGGCGTTCAACCTGAACGGCTTTAACTTTAACCAGTCGGTCCTTGATTCCCAAGGGCGGGTGGTTAACACCTGGGCTGATGTGTTGAACCGCGCCAACTTGGGAATGGAAGTCATGCACGAGCGCAACGCTCACAACTTCCCTCTAGATTTGGCCTTTGATGAGGCGACTCCCGTGGCGCTTCAGGCACCTGCCATTAACGGCTAGAGCTTGAAGGTGGGACTAGCGATTCGTTTAGTCTCGCACTAGCTGAAATCAAAAGTCGGGATCAGTTTTAGGCTGGTCCTGGCTTTTTTATGCTTTTATTTTTTGCGCTTGGGGTGGCTCTGGGGACGGCTACAGGTGCTCTAGGAGGCGATCGCCCACCCGCAGGGCATTAGCCATCACTGTCAACGCTGGACCCACACTGGCGCAGGAAGGGAAAAAGCTGCTGTCCACCACATAGAGATTGTCGATATCGTGGGTGCGGCAGTTAATATCCAGCACCGAGGTGGCGGAGTCGCTACCCATACGACAGGTGCCCGATTGGTAACCCACCACCTGAGTCGGCGATTCTCCTCGGGGATAAACGGCGCTGCGTTTGGCGTTGGTGTCCCGCTCCAATGCTTTGAGGGTTTCAATCCAACGGTAGACCAGGCGATCGTGGGCTTCGGTGTTGTTGGGGGTAAATTCGTAGCGCAATTTACCCGTTTGTAGCCGCACGCGATTATTGGCATCGGGCAGCACCCCGGTTTGGGCCCACCAGCCCACTGATCGCATCGCCAATTGTTTCAGCCCTGACCCTGGCATCACCTGAGCCAGCACCGACAGCAGTGGGGGCGACTCGGCAAAAATCACATCCTGCAACAGTCCGCCGCTGTTTTCAATGTGTCCCATGGGGTACTCAAAATCATTGTCGCCCCAATAAAAATCATTGACGCTGACGCTGCGGGGGAATTTCCCTGAATTATTGGTACCGCCGCGTTCCACAATCACCGTCATTTGGTGGCGCATTAGATTACGTCCCACCTGGTCCGAGCTATTCGCCAATCCATCGGGATGCTTCTCGTTGGCCGAGTTCAACATCAGCGCCGCCGAGTTCACCGCGCCGCAGGCCAGCACCACAATGTGCCCTGAAAATAGGATCGCCTGTCCATCCACCTCCGCCTGCACCCCTTTAATTTCGGCGCCGCTGGGGTTGGTATGTAAACTCACCACCCGCGCATTAGTTTTGAGGGTGACGTGGTCGAACTTGAGCGCCGCATCGACGCCGAATACTTCTGAATCGCCGGTGGGATCGTCCGTTTGACGGGTGAGGCTGAGGGGCAAGCTTGTGGGGTGGAGACCCTGTTGGGCGATCGCATCCACAAATTTTTGAATCAGCGGCTCGTGGTCCACTGCCGGAAAGGGATAATCCCCGCTGCGATCGGGCTCCGTTGGATCCTGCCCCACGTCGCCATGAACCTGATAAAGCTTTTCGGCAGCGGTGTAGTAAGGTTCCAAATCCCCATACTTCAGGGGCCATTCGGGGGCAATCCCTTCCTGGTGCGGTACCGCGTCAAAATCCCGCGATCGCATCCGCATCAGCACCGCGCCATAGATTTTGGTATTGCCCCCCACCGCATAATTCGTCTGGGGCGAAAACGGCTCCCCCGCCTGGTCGTACCACTGTTCGGGGGCGTGGTAGCGCTCCTTTTTAAACACATCCACATTGGCCACATTCTGGTTATCCAGGGCCATGCGATCGCCCCGTTCCAACAGCAAAATTTTCTTACCAGAGGGGGCGAGCTTTTGAGCCAGGGTACCGCCCCCAGCCCCCGTGCCCACAATAATTACGTCGTAGTACTGGTCGTCAATAATCATGGAACGTCCCCTACTGCCACAGGTAGATCAAGGCGAATAACATAATCCAAATCACATCCACAAAGTGCCAAAACAAGGATGTGGCTACCACGCCAAACTCCCCGTCTGCGTAGTTATTGGGCAAAAACGATCGCCCCAGCATAATCCCCTGCAACAGCACCCCGGTAAACACGTGCAGCCCGTGGAAGCCCGTCAATAAATAAAACGTGCCGACAAACACGCCGGATTTTACGCTGAAGGATAGCCCCCTCCACTCCACTGCCTGCCCGTAGAGGAAGAAACTTCCCATGCCCATGGTCAGCAGCCAAAAGGCGCGAAAGCCCCACAAATTGTCCTTGTGTAAAAACCGTTCAGCGAAATAAATAACAAAACTGCTGGACACCAGCACAATCGTATTAATCAGCGGTTCGCGCACCTCCAGCCCTTCCACCCCGGCGGGCAGCCAGTCGGTCAAGCTGGTTTTGTAAACGATATAGCCCACAAACAGGCTGAAGAAAATCACGCTTTCGGACAGCAGAAACACCACAAATCCAAACAGGCGATGGTCTTCCTCCTCATGGGCTGCACCGGCGGCGGCGTCCATGGTGGTGTTTAACTCAGTGGCACTCACGGCGATCTCCTTGGCGATGGGCTTGATGATTGACTCGATGGCTTTATGTTTTACTACGCGAATTAGGGGCGATCGCTACTCTGGCGACTCCCCATCAGCAGAAACCCCATTGGGCAACGCCGCCACTAAAGGCTCATCGCCACCATAGCCGTAGGGGCGAGACACCACCGAGGGAATCGTTTCAAAATTTTCATGGGGCGGAGGCGACGACACCAACCATTCCAAGCCGATCGCCCGCCAGGGATTGTCCCCCGCTTCCTTACCCTGAGCCCAAGAGCTAAGCATATTGAGAATAAACGGCAGAGTGGACACCCCCAGCAAAAAGCCACCGATGCTGGTCAACACATTCAAAAAGGCAAACTCAGGGTCGTAGGACGCCACCCGGCGCGGCATTCCCAAAAGCCCCAGGGGGTGCATGGGCAAAAAGTTTAGATTCGCGCCAATAAAGGTGAGGATAAAATGCACCTTGCCTAGCCCCTCAAAATACATGCGCCCGGTCATCTTGGGGAACCAGTGATAAATGGCGGCATAAAACCCCATCACCACCGCCCCAAAAATCACGTAATGAAAATGTCCCACCACAAAATAGGTATTGTTCACGTGGATATCGAAGGGAGCAGAAGCGAGCATAATCCCCGTAATCCCCGCAAACAGGAACATCGAAATTCCCCCTAGGGCAAACAGCATCGCCGTGGTTAGCCGCAGCTTGCCCCCCCACACCGTCGCTACCCAGGCAAAAATCTTGATCCCCGTGGGCACGGAAATGGTCATGGTAGTCACCATAAACAGCATGCGCATCCAGTTCGGGGTGCCGCTGGCGAACATATGGTGTACCCACACAATCAGGCTCAGCCCGGTGATAATCATGGACGACACCACCACCACCGGATAACCAAACAGGGGCTTACGGGAATACACCGGTAGGATCTCGGAAAACACCCCGAAGATGGGCAGGATAATCACATACACCGCCGGGTGGGAATAAAACCAGAAAAAGTGCTGGTACAGGATAGGATCGCCCCCCAAGGCCGGATCAAAGAAGCTGGTACCCACAGTGAGATCCAGCAGCAGCATCACCGCCCCCACCGTCAACGCAGGCAAGCCCACCAATTGAATCAACTGGGCCGCCAGCACCGTCCAGCAAAACGCCGGCAAATTCAACCAGCCCATCCCCGGTGCCCGCCTC
>CALCTI010000397.1 GCA_937894105.1 uncultured cyanobacterium | reverse complement strand
ATTGCTCCCAGTCCGGCGATCGCCCAGCTCCCGTTTTTCCGTATTTTTCGCCCCCCCGTCGACGAATTTCCCCCCAGTCCTTTAGAACTAACGGAAGCGGATCCGCTGCTGCCAGAGTTTCCACTGACTCGGGAGCTAACAACGGCGGAGAAAAGTAAGTTGCGTCCCGAGCTGGATAAGTTGCGCCTGGAGGGACTACGCCTTTCCCAGGCGGGGAATACGCTGGAGGCTTATGGGCGCTGGTATCGGGAGTTGCGGCTGCGGCGTTTTTTAGGGTTGGACGAGGAGGTGGTGGCGATCGCCCAGGTGGGTGAGCTGGCGGCACAGCAAAACCAAACGGAGGCGGCGCAGATTCTCGTGGAGCGGCTGCGGGCGATCGGGCGAGGAGAAACGGGATCGGTGCCAGAGCGGGACGAGTCCCCTTTTGTGGAATTAACGGCGGTGCCCGATTTACCGTCGCCCCTGTTGGAGAGGTTGGGAGCGGCTTATCTGGCGGTTCGGGCTCCGCGGGTGGCGCTGGTGGTATGTAGGGAGCTGCTGAAGCGCGATCGCCAGGGGAGAAACGCTCAGCTGGTGCAGTTGCGACTGGAAGCAATTGCCGAACTTCAATTGTCCTGGTTTGATTACGGTCCGGAGGCGGCATATTACGAAGAGATGCTGGAGTTGGAAACCCAGAAGTTCCAGCGAGGTGTGGTGCCTTTGTCCGCGATTTTGCCCGATTCTGCCGCGCCGCTCACGGTGCCGACGGAGCGCAAGCTGCCGCCGGAGGTTCCGCCCCTCTACCGCAAAACGATCGCCTACCTTCAGCAGCTCAGCAATATTTACCGCCGGGCAAACCAGCCGGAGCGGGGAATCGTCACTGACCAGCGCCTGATCAACGCCTATCGTCAGGTGGGGCTGGTGCGTCCAATTCCAGCAATTCAAGTGGCGATTGGCGACAGCTATAACCAGATTGGAGACGGGGCAGCGGCGCGATCGCTCTATTTAAAAGCCACCGCCCTGGCCCAGCAAATTCAGCAATTTTCCATTGCTCGTAGCGCCCTGACTCAGCTGATTGCCCTGTACCAAGCCCAGCCGGAACTGCAACCGGCGGGCGGTGCCATCGTGGAAACTTCTCTGGCAGAGTTGGAGTTGGCACGGCTGGCGGGTGATGGGTTTGGCATGATGGAGTCTTACAATCGGCTGGGGGAATGGTTGCGATCCCAGGGAGATATTGACCAGGCGCGGGTGGCGTTTGAGCAGGGGGCAGTTTTGGCCCAACAGCTTAATTATCGCCAGCTTCATTTCCAGCGCCAATTACAAACCTTGGAAAATCTATAGGGACTGTTGCTTTTTTCGGGTAGGTTACGGAACCATCGAGAGGGATTCTAGGGCGTAGCGCGATCGCAGTCGAATGGCTAAATCACCGTCATTTTTTACCATTTGCTTAAGGCTGTCAAAAAGCTGATTCCGTAACTCGCGATCCTGGGTTGTGGGGTTACTGAGAAAGGCTTGAATACCAGCGATCGCCCCGTAGCGCACCACCCACTCCCCATCGGTGCAAGCTTTCACCATAATCGGCACCACCTGTCGTTGTTGATTATGGCGCACCCCTGAGGGCAGCTCTTGCCATCGCAAACAGCCCAATCCCTTTACCGCTGATCGCCGCACACTGGGGGAAAAATCCCCGTCCGCCACCGCCACCATCAAATCCAGCGCCCGAGGATCGCCAATTTCCGACAGGGCCCGTGTTGCCCAAGCTCGTGCGCCATAGTTATAACCATCGATTTGGGCCATAATCGGCTCCACCACCACGGTGCCCAAGGCCACTAGCCCTTCCACCGCCGCCACCGCCGCCCCAGGGTTATTAAATTTCAAAGCGTCCATTAGGTAAGGAATCGCTTCGGGAAGTTTCGCCGCCGCTAAATCCCGTACCGCGCCCACCAGGGCGATCGCCGTGCCAGCCTTATCCAGCGCCCGCACTAGTGGAGCGAGTTCAGCATTAGAAGGCGGCGATGGAGAATCGGCCATAAAACCAAAAACCAAGAAAACACAGTTCCCCCTTAACCAGGGGAGATTAATATCAAGTCTGAATGATTGTTGATGATGCGTTCAATCCCTATTTTTTGTGGGATGGTTGTGCGCAGTTCTACTTAGGGTGCGTGCCAACGCACTGCAGGATCTTTAATCTTGAATGCGTTGCATGGGCACGCCCCCCAAGCCTACGTAGATATCAAGATGAATTTCATCAAAAATCTTCTTCGGAATCTTCTGGATCGCCCACCATATTGGGGCTAATCAAGGTGATATCAAACTCGTCCGGCGGTCCAATGGACAAGGTGTCCTGTTTCAAGGTGTAGTAAATCGCCCGCACTTGGGGACCAAATACAATTTCGTCTTCGTTCTGTAAGTCGTGAACCTGGAGCTTGCGTCCGTTAATCAGGAGCCCATTAGCGCTGGGCTTACCTTTTAAATTGCCGTCCACAATGCGGTAGTAGGCCGTGCCGTCGTCATAGGATAGGCGCACTAAGGTGGCGTGGCGGCGCGATACAAATTGGGACACTAAAATTACGTCACACTTCGGGTCGCGACCCACGGAGTAAACCGGGTTTTCAAGGACAATCTCGCGACGCCCTTTGTCATCCTCAACAATCAGTAGATGATTTTGACGGGGTTCTGAGGCCATTATTTCAACGTACGACTAAACAGTGAAAGAGCGATCCGAGGCAACAGGAGTTTGTGAGTACAGGGCAGAGGGATTTGCCGTAAGCCGGCCAAGATGCCATAGCTTAGCATCCTACGGCAGCCCCCAAAAGACGTTACTCAAGACCCCCATTCAGAGACTATACCGGGAAACTACTAAGACGTTGATCTTTAGAAAAAAAACGAGAGATGCCAAAGAGATGGGCTGACAAAGGGTCGCTTTTTTGTTCTGGATTTTAACAAGAGTGCCCCTAAGCAAACTTGTCGCCAGTAGAGGGTAAAGCCTGTGGCCAAGGTTACGTCTCCTGTTATAACTGCTCAGGGACACCCGGTCCCATTGTTTGTCAGTTTCCTGTCACCCAATCCCTTGGGCAGTGCCTTTATCAGCCTTCGTTGCCAATTTTCTTGAGGGATTGATTTTGCATCGTTAGGGAGTAGACCTCAACGCAGACGGAGCTAATTGCCATAAAGCCCGCTGCCAAGGACGGTCCCACGGCAACCCCTAGGGTGGGCATAAATAGTCCTGCCGCTAGGGGAATGCCGATCAGGTTATAGGCTAGAGCCCACACCAGATTTTGACGGATTTTAGCTAAGGTGGCTCGACCGAGTTTAAGGGCGGCGATCAGATCCCCTAGGGTGTTGCGGGTAAGGATAATGTCGGCGGTTTCGGCGGCGGCGGCGGTTCCGGTGCCTAGGGTGATGCCCAAGTTGGCCTGGGCGATCGCTGGGGCATCATTGGTGCCATCTCCCACCATCGCCACCGTTTCTCCTTTGTCCTGATAGCTTGACACCACGTCAGCTTTGCCGCTGGGGGTGATTTGGGCTTGGACGGCATCGGGGGCAATGCCAACTTTTTGGGCGATCGCCCTAGCGGTTTCCGGGCGATCGCCCGTGAGCAGCGCCACCGTCAATCCAGACTCTTTCAGGCTGCGCACCGTTTCAACGGCTCCTGCTTTGAGGGGATCGGCCACTGCAATTAAACCCGCCAAGGAATCACCGATCGCCAGCCCCACCACGGTTTTTCCCTCTCTAGCCAAGTCCACCCATCGCTGATGGTGCTCCGCGCTAATTTCAATCGTTTGAGACTTAAGCCAATTTTCATTGCCTAGCTGCACTCGATAGGAATTGTTATGCCAGGAGATTTGGGCTGCCACGCCGGAGCCGACGGTGGTTTCGTATTGGGTGGCGGTGGGGAG
>CALCTI010000396.1 GCA_937894105.1 uncultured cyanobacterium | reverse complement strand
CAAGTTCAATAGCTGCAAGGGTTTCAGCCCCTAGTATTTTTTATTTGGAAGGGCGTGTACTTCCCACTGCGCAAGGCTTCTAAAGTTTAATTGATGGTACGTCCTAGGACGTGTGGTCGGTAACCATGGGCTTTCCACTAGGTGAGGCTGCTTGGGTTTCATTGATGACACGCCCTAAACTGATCCTAGCTTTCCCCGTATCCTTCGTGTCATCTCCCCTTGATCCCATTCTCCAGCTACCAGCCTGGAAAAAGCGCCTGAATCCCCAATGGCAACAAGCCAAAGCGAAGTTGACCCGCGATCCGGGGACTCGCCTAGAAACCGCCTGGGACATGGCCGTTGCGGTGGAAATGGGGCTCACCCTGGATGCTAACCGGGCCACTGCGGATCAGTGGCTGCGGCTGCCGGGCATTTCTATCCGTCAGGGACAGGTGCTCAGCGATCTATCCCAAAACGGCGTGCAGTTTAACGAGCTTAAAGATATTGCGGCGGCCTTGGGATTAACGGAGGAGGCTTTGGCGATCGCCGCCCCCCTCATACGGTTCTATTATTACGACCCCGACAGCGTTGCTACCATTAAGCTCGTCAACGTTAACTATGCCGATTTCCACACATTGGAGCAGGTGCCGGAAATGACGGCACACTGGGCGAGAAAGATTTTGGGCGATCGCCAAACCCGAGGAAAATACCGCAGCCTTGCGGACCTACAGCGGCGGGTGAACCTATCGGGAAAACAGCTCGAAACCTGGATGCACTACCTGCGCGTTTAACCTGTGCCAACCTACGGAATGGGCGAACTTGCCTGACCTATGGGTGCCATCGCTGTATATCATAGGAAATCTAAAACCAATAATAACTAGGAATTATCGCTCGCCTTTCCCTGGCACCTCTTTGCCCCCCTAACTCGGCAAGCCCCCTCGGCTCTTGTGTTTGGGCGATTTGGATTGCCTAGCTAGGATTGGCTAAATTCTTTAGAATACACCTGAGTTTCCTAGACCCCCTGGGCTAGGACGCTTAAGATGAGGCTGCTTACTGGGAATAGGCTGGATATAATAACCAGTCTTGGCGAGAACAAAATTCAGGATTTTTCCGACGGATTTCGTTCTCACGGTAAAACTGGGATACAGTGATAATCAATTTCATTGAAATCTCAATAGGTCGATACAAATATTAACGGCATCCTCAGGGAACGTTGATAAATTGACCAAAAACCGTTGCCGAACCAGGAGCCACTGGCTTTGGCCTGGCGATCACATGCTCTGAGGTGAGGGAGTTAACCCGTGGAAGTTGTCAAGGAATACGTTCAGCGTTGGATAGCGAGCGGGCTCGACCCGGACGAGTACATTTGCCATGGGCGAGACGGCAATCGTGTTGATATTGAAGTGGCGGCGACGGGACAGCGCTATAACGTACTGACCTTTTGCACTAACGATGTGCTGGGGCTGGTTAATGAGCCAGCGGTGCGTCAAGCGGCGATCGATGCCATCCATCAGTACGGCACGTCCAACAGCTCCTGCGCGGTGCTAAGCGGACGGATCGATTTGCATCGTCAGCTCGAAGATGAAATTTCTGAATTTAAGCATTTACCCCATACCCAGCTATTTCTAAATGCGTGGATGGCAATGGAGGCATTGATGGATGCCTTTTGTCACCTGGCGATTCCGGTTCCCGGATTTCAGCACACCCGCGAAACGCTGATTATGTCGGACGTGTTAAATCACGGCTGCATTATTTCAGCCCTGGCCCACGCTAATACGCGATCGGGCAAGGCGTTTAGCCAAAGTCCCAAAGTTCGGGTTAAGGCCTTTCGCCACTGCAATATGGATGATCTGGCGCGGAAGCTGAAGCGCTACGCGAAGCCGGATGATCGCATCATGGTGGTGTCCGATGCGGTGTTCTCCATGGATGGGGATATTTTCCCGTTGCCGGAAGCCATTGATGTGCTGAGTGCTTATCCTGGCTCGGTGTTGGTGATGGACGAAGCCCACGCTAGCGGAGCTTTGGGTAAAACCGGCGGTGGTATTTATGACCACTACGGCATTACCCCCCAGGACGCCATTGATAAGGGCGTGGTACCACTAATTATGACCACGTTTTCTAAGTTTGCGGCGTCTGCTGGAGCTGCCATTAGCTCGCCGGAGCCGGAGCTGAAGCCGTTGTTGCACGTGTCTCCCACGTCCATTGGCACCATCTCCCTGCCCGCTTCTGTGACCGCTGCGGCCCTAGAGAGTATTCGTCAGGTGCGGAAGCGCCCTGAGCTGGTGACGACCCTCCATGAAAATACGCGATATTTGCGATCGCGCCTTCTGGAGGCAGATTTTGAAACCGTGGGCACCACTAATGTCATTCCGGTACTACTGCCCCCAGAGTTGGATCCCAAAAAATTTGCCCGCCACTTGCTAGATAAGCACGGCATTTGGGTCTCGCCCATTTGGTTTATTGCTAAGCCTCGCCTACGCATCACCGCTAACGCCCTGCACACCAAGGCTGATTACGATCGCCTGGTGGACGCCATGATTGAAACCCGCGATGCCATTGCCGTTTATCCCAAAACTTTGACGGCAACGGCTTAGGGGGCTTTCATCGATGGTGGTCGGGGGGTTGCCTG
>CALCTI010000395.1 GCA_937894105.1 uncultured cyanobacterium | reverse complement strand
TCCGAGGTTCAGGGGCTGGGGTGGTTGGCGCTGGCGGAGCTGAAGCTGGGGCGGTTTGAGCAGGCGGCGGCGGCTCTGGAGCGGGGGGAGGCGATCGCCCAGTCGTCACCGGAGTTGAAGCCATTGCGGGCGCGGTTGGCCCTGGGGCGGGGGCAGTTGGCTTTAGCCCAGGGGCGCGGGGAAGATGCGGTGGAAAGTTTTCGCGCGGCGGAGGTGTTGTATCAGTCGTCGGGTGATTTGGTGGGGGCGTTGGGAGCAGCCCTGAACCAGTCCCAGGGGTTGCAGGGTTTGGGGAGTTATCGGCGATCGCTGCGGGTGTTGCAGAATCAGCGAGTTCGGCTGGACGATCTGGCGGCGGACTCTCCGGCGTTGGCCGCCCAGGGACAGTTGCTGTTGGGAAATAGTTTGCGCCAGTTGGGCCAGCTACAGGAGGCGCTAGCGGTGCTGGAGCGATCGCAGGCGTTGATCCAGTCCTCGGATAAGCCGGTTTTGGAAGAGGGAATACAGGATGCGGTTCGTTTAAGTTTGGGGCAGACCCATTTGGCGATCGCCTATCAGGCGCGGGCGGATCGCGACGGAGCCCTAACTCGCAGCAGCAAGAAGCGGGCGATTCAATTGTTGGGGCAAAGCGTAGAGGAAGCGCGATCGCCAGATTTAAAGGCGCGAGCAACGTTAGCCCTGCTGGAGGCGGAGCAGTTTCCTCGGGCTGTGGTTGAGGAGTCTGATCGCCAGTTTTATTTTCGACGGTGGCTGGCGCTGAATCCTTTGGTGGAAGGGGGACCCGCGGGGCGGCGATCGGTGGAGTTGTCCTTGCAGTGGGTGAACTATGGGCTGGAACAGTTTCAGGGGACGGTGTTACAGCAACAGCTTCAGGAGGCGTTAGTGCCCACGTTGCAGCAGTTGGCGCGGCAAGCGGAGCAGCTTCAGGATTTTCGGTCCCAGTCTTTGGTGTGGGGAACGTTGGGGGAGCTGTATGACGGGGCTGGGCAAAATGCGGAGGCGCAGGTGCTGTGGCGAAAGTCCTTAGGGTTGGCTAATACGGCGAATTCACCGGAGGCCGCTTATCGATGGCATAGGTTGCTGGGGCGAAGTTTAACCCAGGGCGATCGCGAGGAAGCGCTCTTTCATTATCGGCAAGCGTTTAAGTGGGTGCAGCAACTGCGAAAAGATTTGGTCGGGGTATCGGAGACGGTGCAGTTTTCCTTTCGCGATTCCGTGGAGCCGGTGTATCGCGAGTTAACGGCGTTGTTATTGCAGGGAAATCCGAGCCAGGGGGAATTGGGTGAGGCGCGATCGGTGATCGAGGCATTGCAGTTGGCGCGGCTAGATAATTTTTTCCGCCAGGCGTGCTTGGATGTGGAGCCAGAATTTTTGGACCAGACCATTGACCGAACCCTGGATGCGGCGTCGGTTTATTCCATTGTGTTGGACAACAGTGTGGCGTCCATTGTGAAGCGTCCCGGCAAGGGGCTACAGCATTTCACCACGGCAGTTTCGAAGGAAACCTTGGACGATACGCTGCGGCAGTTGTCCCGAAGTTTCCAAAATCCGGCGCTGCCGACCCGAGAACGGCTAGCCTTATCCCAGCAGGTTTACCAGTGGCTATTGGCTCCAGTGGTGCCGACATTGGAGGCGGCGAATATTGACACGTTGGTCATGGTGCTCGATGGGGAGCTGGGTAATATTCCGGTGGCAGCCCTCCACGATGGGGATGCCTATGTGGTGGAAAAGTTTAATCTGGCGCGATCGCCCAGTTTGCAGCTATTGCCACCCCTTGCTCAGACTAATCAAGAATTATCAATTTCGGCAGCGGGTATTGCGGCGGAGGCTCCCAGTTTTACCACGGAGGGGCTGAGCGAGTTGCCCTTTGTGGGGTTGGAGTTGGATGCCATTGGCGATCGCTTCCCCGGTAAGGTATTGCGCGATGAAAAGGTAACCCAAACGGCGTTGCGATCGGAAATTCTGCGGGGGCGCAACAACATTATCCATATCGCCACCCACGCCCAATTTAGTTCCAATGCGGAGCGCACATTTTTGCTCACCTGGGACCAACGCATTGGAGTGGATGAGTTGGATGGGTTGCTACAGCCGGGCGATCGGCGAGATGCGATCGAGCTATTGGTATTGAGCGCGTGCGAGACGGCCAGCGGCGATCCGCGAGCAACGTTGGGGCTAACGGGGATTGCCATTCAGGCGGGCGCGCGCAGTGTGTTGGGCACCCTATGGCAGGTGAGTGATGTGTCCACGGCGGAATTAATGGCGCGATTTTATGATTATTTGCAAGGCGGACTAACCAAAGCGGAAGCCATCAGCCAAGCCCAGCGCGACCTCCTCAACGACCCCGAATTCCGTCACCCCTTCTACTGGGCACCCTACACGTTGGTCGGAAACTGGCGCTAACCAATGCGTGGCGCTACGTTCTAATTCCAAAAGCGTTCGGCAATATTCTCAATTGCAATTTTCAAGCCGGGTAAGTCATTGATGATGATTGACCACACAACGTCTAGGGCGTGTCATCAATTAAGCTCCATAAGCCTGATGCCGTGGGAAGTACACGCCCTTTAAAATAAAAAATACTAGGGGCTGAAACCCTACCGCTATTGGGCTTGAGATTGAATTGATGACAGCCCATAGTTCCAAAATTTTATTTGTGGCTTGATCGATTCTCAGTGTGCCTCGGGGGATGTGGGACTGAGGATAGTTATCCGGGAGAGTTACCTAAAGCCAAATTAATTGATAAAGAAATTAAAGCTTCAATTGAACTTGATATCTGCTAGACATTACACGGGAACGCTAGAGGTATCGTTTACACGGTGAATACCATGAACGAACCTTTGCCGATTCAGCCCACGTCACCCCGGCTGCCCCAAAGTATTCCTGTCCTAACCGCGATCGCTGCCACTAGCTCAATTACCCTCTGGGCAATGGCGACGATTTACCTTGCCCACAGCCAGGAAATATTTGCACAGATAGGCGCTGAGTTGCCTGCCATCACTGAGTGGGCGGTGCAGTTTCACGCTTGGATGTGCGTGAGCCTCGGCGCTGTTTGGAGTGGTCTTTTTTACTATGGATCACGGCGACGTTGGTTTTCTCAATGGCAGGCGCGATCGCTTTTGATCGGCACTATTTTGCTGACTTGGGTTTGGGGGGCAGCCGTTATTCTGGCAATCGTTATTCCCGATTTCATCGTGATGGAAGAAATTGGATAGGAGCGTTATGCAAAACGAATGGTCAAAATTTAATAATGGTTTTCGCTAAGCCATTTACTGGCGCGTGGGAGCTGAGCCGCGATCGTCCCGGCCCGCTAATTCCTAATCAACGCCTGCATATCGGCGATATTATCCACATCCACCCAGGGCTCCAGGGTGAACGCTGTGCGCTGGTGGGTTTTCAATTTCCCCAGGGTATCGCCGCAAACCGTTTCCGTGCTCCACGCCATATTTTGAAATACGGCGGGCTCGTAATGATCCCGGTGAAAGCCAATGGCGCAGTAGCCTCCGTCCGTGCTGGGGATAATGCTGCAATCGTGGGTGCGCAGCCCGGCCAGCAGTTGAGTTAGGCGAGCCAGGGGTAAGTCGGGACTGTCGGTTCCTACCGCGATCGCCCGTTCGGCTCCGTTGGCAAACGCTGCCATAAAGCCCTGGTGCAGGCGATCGCCTAAATCCCCGTCACACTGGGGATAAAGCTGATTTTCGATGCCCTCTCCCCAACCACTAGCGGACAGCCATTTACCAATTTCCGCTTTTGCATCGGGAGGACTGTACATGACTCGCAATGATGCTGGGGTTGATTGACAAAATTTGTAGAGGCGATCGCACCAGTCCAGAACAAAGCAGCGATACAGCTCAGCCGCTTCCTTAGATCCAATAGACGCCGCCAGCCGAGTTTTTACCTTGCCGGGTACAGGAGCTTTTAGGAAGAGAAGAATGCAATCCATTATTTGGACGGTTTATTTGGGCGGTTTATTTGGACGATTTACTTAGAAGATTCCAACGCCTTTAGCAAAGCGTCGCCCATTGCCTGGCAGCCCACCGGGTTCATACCTTCCGCCATAATGTCGCCGGTACGATAACCCTGATCCAACACCGCATTCACCGCCGCTTCAATGGAATCGCTCACCTCCGGCAACTCCAATCCATAGCGGCACATCATTGCGGCGCTCAACACCTGTGCCAGCGGATTCGCCTTATCCTGCCCCGCAATATCGGGAGCCGAACCGTGGACGGGTTCAAATACCCCCGGCTGCCCCGGCTCACCCAAGCTGGCCGACGGCAACATGCCAATACTGCCGGTCAACATCGCCGCCACATCGGATAAAACGTCGCCAAACAGGTTGCCGGTGACGATGGTGTCGAACTGCTTTGGAGCGCGCACCAACTGCATCGCCGCGTTATCCACATACAGGTGTGACAGCTCCACGTCGGCGTAATCTTTGCCCAGGGTGGTTAGGCGATCGCGCCACAGCCGAGACACTGCCAACACATTGGCCTTATCCACCGAACACAGGCGACTTTGACGCTGCTGGGCGATTTTGAACGCGACCTTGGCAATGCGATCGATTTCGTCCTCGCCGTAAACCATGGTGCTAACGCCGCGCCGGGAACCCGATTCCGTTTCAAAGATGCCCGACGGCTCACCAAAATAAATGCCCCCCGTTAGTTCCCGAACCACCATAATATCGACCCCTTCTACGACCTCCCGTTGCAGGGTGGAGGCGTCTATTAACTGGGGCAAAATCTGGGCCGGGCGCAAATTGGCAAATAATCCTAAGCCCGATCGCAACCCCAATAATCCCCGCTCCGGGCGGATTTCACTGGGCAGCGTATCCCACTTATATCCCCCGATCGCCGCCAACATCACCCCATCGCAATCGCGACAGGCCGCCAGGGTTTCCTCCGGCAGCGGTCCCCCAGTGGCATCGATCGCCGCCCCCCCAATCAACGCTTCCTTAAACTCAAACGCCACATCCAACTGCTGCCCAACGGCTTTCAATACTGCCACCGCCACGCCGGTAATTTCGGGACCAATGCCATCACCGGGCAACAGCGTAATGCGATAGGTGCGAGTCATAGGGCGTCGTTTTGCTTCTTCTGGGGCGTATTTACTCGTAAGCCAGGTTTTTTAGAACCAGTCGGCCGAAACAGTTTCTAAACTGGCGCGGGCAAAATATCCGGACAACCTCCCGCTGCCATGGGAGTTCCCATCATACGACGGAGCGCGATGGTGGCGATCGCCCGTACCGATTTTCTAACCTGTCACAATTCTCCATATCCTACCAACGGAATTACAAGGGTTTGCCGCTGTTTACTTTCGTTGAAATAGGACCGATCGCCGTTGTTACCCATTGGCATAACCCTATCCCCTGGGCGATCGCGATACTAAACCCAAGAGCACAAACCAGTGACGCTCTTCACTCTCTCGCCTCTAGGCACAAGCTCCCCCCATCTACCCATGACCCACCCAATCAGCGCCACTCCCAATCCTTACCTCACCCAGACCAACCGATCTTTTCTAAGCCAAGGTTGGGTGAAGGTCTGCCTAGCACTCACGCTAGTTGGCGCTCAGCCCCTAATCGCTCAAAGCCTCCGCACAAACTCCCCTTCTAGCGCTCCCTCCACGCCCCAGCCCACTTTCGAAATCGCCCAAACGGACCTCCAAGACACCCAGTCTCCGCAGGGAACTGAAAGACAGCGAGCCGTTATTCCCCCGGATCGCGGCGCTCCCGACCATACCGTCGGCTCCGGCTCTCGCTAGGGCGTGTCATCAATTAATCTCCAGAAGCCTTATGCAGTAGGGAGTACACGCCCTTTAAAAATACAAATAAGGCTAGGGCTGAGACCCTTACGGCTCTTGAGTTAGGGATTCAATAGACTACAGCCCCTAGGTCAACATCAAAACCCGCAGACTTTCCTTACTACTCTCAGGCGCTATCGAACCTAAAGCGCGGCTGCCTTCTCCGACTCCGCGTGCTTCGATTCCGTCTGCTCCGATTCCACGTGCTCCGATTGCTCCGGTTCAATCTGTTTCAAATCGGGCTGCTTCAAATCGGGCTGTTTCAAATTGGGCTGCTTCAACTCCACCGCGTCCAATTGAACCGAGTTGCTCGGCTCTTCCTGTCCTGATGACTGGCTGGACTGGGCTAAATAAATTCCCCCTAGCACCACCCCAAAGCCAACCCAGGTGCTGGAGGTTAGGGCCTCCGCAAAAATTATCCACGCCAGAATAGAGCTAATAATTGGCTCTAGCAATAAAAATAGCGCCACAAAACTGGACGAAAACTGCTGCATCGAATCTGCTAGCAGCCGCTGTCCCATGCCTTCGCTAATGATTCCCAACCCAAATACCGCCAATAACGGCACCATTTCACTGGGGAAGAATTGGTGTTCCGTTGCTAATGTTAACGGCAAAATTAAAGCGCTTCCAACACCGCAGCGCCATAGCAAAATTGTGGTGGCGGAAAACTGTTGGCGGAGTTTTTCTACTAATAAAAAATAGCTTCCTAAAAACACCGCTGACAACAGGGCATAAAGGTCACCAATTAATAGTCCATTCGCACTGTATAAATCTTCGAAACTTAAGGCGATGGCTCCGGCGAGGGCGATCGCCATTCCCAATAAAAACCGCCGATCAAATTGCTTTTTAAACAGTAGCCAACTGCCTAAACTCGTGAAAATCGGCGTTAAATTATTGAGCAACATACATTTAGCTACGGTGGTATGTTGCAAGGAAATTGCCCACAGCAACAGGGATGTTACCGATACGGCTCCTGCGCCCACTAAGAGTAAATATTGAGTGGCGGTGGGACCGGTGGTGGCGGGTTGGGAATCGGATTGAGACTTGGGTTGGGATTCAGTGGGGGCGATCGCCGCTGACAGTTGTCGACTCAGCCAACGGCCGCCGCCAAAAAAAACAAAAAAGATAACCATGCGGTTGAGAACCGTGGCGTTGGCTCCCAGTTCCGTTTCTGCCAGGCGAATAAAAATTGGCGCAAAGGAAATCGACAGCAGCCCAATGGATAACCCCAGAAAAGCACCGCTTTTTAAGGAAGCTGGTGGGGCTTTGACTGGGATATCAGCAGAGTCAGAAGAAGTCACGGTGGGAGCAGAGCTGTAAACTTTGGCGAAATAAAAGGCTCGTACAAGTTCTGAATCTAATCATAATTTCGAGATCCGTCACCATGGTGGTTATGTATCCCTTACATATGCCCCATGCTTTGAAGATCAACCGATCTCCATCAAACAAGCTTAAAGCAAAGCGGCTTATACAAAGACCAGAGGCTTATTTTTCAAGGGTTCAAAGGCGATCGCATCAAACCGATACAGACTTGCCGGTCGTCCCGCCCCTCGGGAAACTTTGTGACCAGTATCCAATAGAAACCCCAGCTTTAAAAGGCGGGTTCTAAAGTTTGAATAATCGGAAAAGCTTTGCCCCAAAACCGTTTCGTAAAACTGATATAAATCGTTCAACGTAAATTGCTGGGGCAGCACTTCGAAGGCGATCGGACTATATTCCAATTTGTTTTTAAGGCGGCGATGACCATAGTTAATAATTTCTCGATGATCGAATGCTAAGTCCGGCAATTTATCCACCTCATGCCAGGCGATTCGTTTTGCCCCTTTCCTTGCGCCTTTGGCAATAAATTGCGCTTCACTGTGGGACACCAAAGAAAAATAACTCACCGATAAATAGCGATCGCCAAAGCTATCGGGCGCTTCTCGAGGATCTCGCCCCGGTCCCCCAAAACTATAAAGCTGCTCCAAATATAAATTTTGCACCTGCACCTTTTCCGACAGACTGCGATGGGCCGCATCCTCGAGCGATTCACCGTGGCGTACCAAGGTGCCCGGCAGGCTCCAGCGATCGCTAAAGGGTGGTTCCTGGCGCAAAATTAGCAAAATTAGTAGGCGATGCTGCTCTATATCAACCGAAAAAATAACGTTATCAACACCAACTTTAAAATCCGCAAGTTGAGTTGAATGTTGAAGAGAAACAACATTATTTTTTAGGTCGCGTTTTGGCATAGATATAAATTTTCCCGTTCGATATAGGTGGCAACGCTAGGGGGAAGCGCTGAAAGATCCCCATCATTACGATAGACCGTAGACGAGACCGCTAATCCCGTTAGATCCGCCACCGCCACCGTTGCCCCCAACTGTTTTAAAGGGGTTAATTTGTCAGCAGTAATGTCATAGCCTGGGCGCGGAATAACCAATAAATCAGCTTGCTGAAATAGCTGGGTCACCTGGTACCACCGAGGCAACTGATCAATTAAATCAGACCCAACGGTTAGGGTGATTTGGGCATTGGGCCAGCGATCGCTCGCCCGGTCCACCGTCACCCGCGTAAACCGATGGCTCAAATCGGAATACACCCCAATGTTGTCCCCGCGTGGCAAATCTCGAATCGCCGCTGACAACATTGCCATGCGATGGTGCAACGGCGAGCCGTGATCTTTAAAGGGATTATCCGCGGCCCAAGCTGCTATCTGATCATACTGTTCCCCCAGCCAGTGCAAAATTTGCTGGTGCCCCACCGTCGGCGGATCAGCACTGGTTCCAACCAAAGCAAGGGTGGTAATCGTTCGTTATCGGTGCAGTACACTTAAATAGAGGGAATGGTCATTAGGGCTAGGGGCTGTCATCTCTTGACTCCCT
>CALCTI010000394.1 GCA_937894105.1 uncultured cyanobacterium | reverse complement strand
ACTGGGATCCCGAAGATAAAAGCAGTTAGCTGGTTATACTCCTTTTAAGGTTTCAGCATTGATAAATGTTGTTGAGCCTAGGGCATACCGATCCATTTCCAGCTCTTCTAAAAGTACTTCAATAAAGTCACCTAGGTTTTCTTTTGCACTTTCGTATTCAGGCAAAGGAACCATAATGCTCAGTAATCCATTGTCATAGGCAATAAGGCTGGATCGGCGATCGCCCAACTCTTCTAAAAACTCATTACATTCATCCCAGTTCGCCTGGAGTATAACGGTTTGACCGGGGTTAATAACTAGGCGACCATAATTAATTGACATAATTTAAGTCGGTTAAAACTCGCTCCAATAGGGTCGGAAGTAGTGTTTAAAATTACTAGTTAAGAAATGCGATTCAGAAGCGATCGCCGTTTTTCTTCAAATTCCCCTTCCGAAATTAATCCGTCCTGCCGCAGGGTATCTAATGATCGGAGAGCATCGGCGATCACCGTTACCTTTTCGGGATCAACGCCGTCCGCGTTGCTGGTTTCAGCCGCTTCCAAGGCTGCATTAAAATTTTGGTCAAATTCATTCCCATCCTGGGCGAGGTACCAAATTCCTTCCACGGCGCTGGCCACATGGGGGATCGGCGTCCACGACAACAACAAATAGCACAGCCCCCACCAGGACTGTCCCAGATAAAACTTGTGTAAGCCAGCCACGGGCAGCACGATGCTCACCAGGGCTAGGCTGACGGCGATCGCTCGTTTTTTGGGAGGGGTTGCCATGGGATATCTACCGGCGGTTCATTTCCTAGGATAGCCAGGGGCGGCCCGAAACGGCGCTGGGATTTGTGGGGGTCAGCGTTCGGTTTCTGCCCATGGAATCATGGCTTTGTTATCCGCTAATATTCTTGTACAAAAGTGATCCCCTAGGCGTTAGAGGCATTGTGGCTTCCTGTTGAAGCGTGGGGCAAACCCAGCTCAAATCAGTCCAAATCGGTTTAACCAACGGTATTAATAAACAACTGCGAAAGGTAATTATCAAGGGCAATAATCATGGGAATTTTTGAATCAGATATTGTTCAACAAGAAGCACAACAGTTGTTTTCTGACTACCAGCAACTGATGCAATTAGGCGGTAAGTACGGAAAATTTGACCGTGATGGAAAGAAGATGTACATCGAGCAGATGGAAGGGGTACTGGACCGCTATCGCATCTTTATGAAGCGGTTTGAATTGTCGGATGATTTCTCTGCCAAAGCCACTGTGGAGCAATTAAAAACTCACTTGGGGCAATTTGGGATGAACCCTCAACAAATGTTCGACCAAATGGAAATGACGTTAAAGCGAATGAAGTCAGAGATCGAATCTTGAGCGGGAGTCTTGGTATAGAGTTTTGAGGTAGAGTTTGGGTGTAGATAAAGCATTGAATTCGTCCCTTAAAGTAACTGTTAATCAAGGCTTTTTGGCACTGAAATTCTTATTTTGAGTAGCTCGCTTACAGATATTTAATTGAAGAGCAGCGCCTAAAGAACTGAAGGTTTTTGGGGGCGCTTACGTGACTTTGTGGAGTGGTTTTTGTGGGAGCGATCGCCCAACCGTGGCAAAATCAACCGAATAGCGACCAAAAGCTTCCCATCGGACTAGCAATTCATACGGCTAGCGCTGAGCTGGGTTTGGCGCTGGTGGAGTCGGGAACGGCGCGATCACAGGCGTGGTCCCTGGGGCGAGAGCTGTCGTCGGATTTTCAAGACTACTTACAGCAGTTCATTGCTCCCCAGGGTTGGTCGGATTTAGCCTTTTTAGCGGTGGCGATCGGTCCGGGGGGATTTACCGGAACGCGGGTGGGCGTGGTGGCAGCGCGAACGTTGGCCCAGCAACTGGAGATTCCATTGTTTGGGGTGTCGTCCCTGGCGGCGGCGGTTTGGCAGCGGCGTGATCGCTTTCAGATTGGCGACTGGATTGCGGTGACTTTACCGGCACGGCGGGGAGAGCTGCATGGGGCAGTATACGAGCTGTGCTGTGACGGGGTAGTGTGCCGGCGATCGCCAGTGGTGATGGCACCGGAACCGTGGCAGCTTGAATTGGAAAAACTACCGCAGCCGTGCAAGCCATGCGCTCTGGAGTCAGATATGGGGGATGACGGAGAGGGGCTATTGGCGATCGCGACCTGGCGGTGGATTCAGGGAAATCGCCCCCACTGGTCCCAGGTCCTACCTTACTACGGTCAGCATCCGGTCCATCGCTAGGGCGTCAGCGTTAACCGTGCCCCACAACCATTCCTCACAATCCTTATCCTCCCAAGCGGCGTCGCCAGATAATAATGGCTTGTTTGGCCGCAGCGGCGGCGGTGGTGCCCTCGGGAATTAGCGCCGCCGTTTGCAAAGCTTGTCCCAGCTGACCGCTGCTGGCCCGGCTTTCGGCCATGCTTAGAATATTCTGGCTCCACTGGTCAATGCTGGCTTGGGCGCGGTAATACTCCGGCTGTCCCGGTCGAATGCGCCGCGCCACCCCGATCGCCTGGTTATAGGACGACGCTTGCCCCGGTTTCAGCAGTCGGAATGCTTGCTGGAGCAATAGCTGGTTCGACTGTTGCTGTTGCTGCTGTTCGGGCCACTGCTGCAACAGGCGGCTGCGCTCTGCCTGCAATTCCTTCACGTCGGTAGGCACCAACCGTGCCGCCCCGATTGCCCCCGCAAAATTCCCTTGTCGCGCTCGACCTTTCGCCAGATCCAACATGACCCGCGCCCAACGTTTGATATCTGCCTGGGCTTGATCATAAAGGGGATCGCCGGGGCGTACTTTACGGGCTTCGGCGATCGCCTTGCTAAATTCCGACGCCTGGGAAATTTGCAAAGGCATCCGCGCCCGCCCCAGGGTGTCTTGATTAATCGCTGTCAGCGCCTGCGATCGCACCTTTTGGGCCGCTTCACTTTTCTCGCCAGGCACTTGGTCAATGGCATCCACCGCCTGTCTGTAATTCCCTTGCCGAATCGCCTGCTCGGCCTGTTGAACCGCGACAGCTTCGTCTGCGGCGGGAGCACCAGCTTCCGAGGCGGGCGCTCCTTCCTCAGCGGATTCGGTGCCGGGGAAGCTTAATCCCTGAAATTGCCCCACCAAAGCCCCCCAATTACGCCATAAAACCCCTAAAAGCAACAGCAAAATTAATGCGGCGATCGCCAGGGGCAACCATTTGAAAAAGCCGGGGGAGTCCGATTCGGATTCGGAAACGCTAGTCACCGGCGTGGCAACAGGGGGCGGCGGCATAATCGGCGGTGGTGGGGCGATCGCTGTCGCCGTCGCCGCTGCGGTAACTGGGGCCGTGCTTGCCACAGGAATCTTTGGTTCTTCGCTACCCCTGTCCAGGGCTTCCCCTTGGGCAGGGAACAGAATGTAGGGGGTAGTGCCGTCGGTGGCAGGGTCGTTGGGCGATCGCATCACGTCGTGATACAGGGCATTATGCTCCTTCACAATCACCTTGGGCTGCTGTAGCCCCAACCGATCCTCCTTGCACTGTTGGGCCATGCGGTCCGCCACCCCCCGCTCCAGGCTAAACAGATTGGTGCCCATGGGATCGCCCATCGCCGCCATCAACCCCGCCATAAACACGCCGGTGTGAGTGCTGGGGGAATATTGGGACGGCTGCCCTTGCTGGTTGGCATTAATGGTGGGAATGTCATATTCCCGTGCCAAACCTCGAATATCGTTACCCACCTTTGCCCCGGCGTACCCTTCCCAGGCGTGGTTAATATCCAGCAGCAGCAGCACATTGCCCCGTCCAGCGCGATCGCGAGCCGCTGCCAGTTGCTGATAAATCTCCCGCATTTGAATGCAGCCAGAGGGCACCCGGTCGGGGCTCCCTTCGATCGCCATAAAATAATCTTGCTCGTTATGGCAAACGCTGTAGCCACTGAGCAGGCACCATAGATAATCCCCCGACTGCACCAGATTTTGGCACACGCGATTGAGCCAAAATTCAATATTTTCTCGGTTGGGATAGGTGGGTCGCCCTTGGCAGGGGCGGGAATGGTCGCTGAGCTGCAAACATCGCTCCTCGCCCAGTTCGTCTTTCTCCTTCCACAGGTGGTGCAGCGCCATAGCGTCCGCTTCCCCCTGGCGTACGACCGGTAAAAACGGATAGTTGGTAATGCCGATGGCGATCGCCCAATGGTTACCCGAAGGAGAAGACTGTCGCTGTGCCACCATAATGCCCTAATTACTAACTCCAAAAACGGGACCGTCCCTGTGCCGACGTCTCCCCAATGCTGAAAAGATGTTGATCCTAAAAGGCTAGCGTTCTAGGGCGATTCTAAGCCAAATAAATAACAAAACCTTAAAGCTTAACTACGGATCAGGGCAAAAAAGAGTGGATTTCACTGGATGGGTGGCTTCTAATGGGTGGGAAAAAGGAAACGCTCTACTTTGAACGAAGCATGCCAGCCGTGGCAGGTCCAGCCCAGCTCGGGAGCGTGATAAATCGTCGTCAGCATCATGCCCCCAACCGCAGCGGGCTTACTATCCCAAAACCTGAGCGATCGCCCCAGAAAAGACCTGCAATGCCTCATCAATCTCCTCAGCGGTCACAATCAACGGCGGCACAAAGCGCACCACCTTCGGTCCAGCGGGCACCAACAATAACCCCTTATCCATCGCCGCCTTCACGATTTCGATGGACGTGGCCTCAATGTGCGCCGATAGCTCAACGCCGTTAATTAAGCCCCAGCCGCGCACTTCAATAAAGTTGTCGCCATAGGGAGCGATCGCCTCAGCTAATCCTGCCCGCAACTGTTCCCCGCGATCACGCACATTCGCCAAAAAGTCCGGCTGCTCCACGGTTTTGCACACCGACGCCGCCCCACCGCACACAAATGGATTTCCACCATAGGTACTGGCATGGTCCCCAGGACGCACCACCTCACAGCTCCCTTTACACATCAGCGCCCCAATGGGCACACCGCCGCCCAGCCCCTTAGCCGAGGTAAACACATCCGGCTCAATGCCCAGATTTTCGTAGCCCCAAATTTTTCCCGTACGACCAACGCCCACCTGCACCTCATCCATCATCAGCAGGATTTTATGCTCGTCGCACAGCTCCCGCAGCCGCTGGAAATAGCCCTGGTTACCAGGACGCACGCCCCCTTCCCCCTGGAGCGCCTCCAACAGTATCGCCGCCACCCGAGGACCGTTGGCATTTAGCTCCTGAATCTTTGCTTCCGTCGCCCCAATATCGTTGTAGGGGATGTACTCAAAGCCCGGCACCAGGGGGCTGAAGTTTTTCTGGTACTTGGGCTGCCCCGTGGCGGTAATCGTGGCAAGGGTCCGCCCGTGAAAGCTGGCCTTTGCCGTCAAAATCACCGGGTCCTCCGCATTCAACACCGTGTGTCCGTACTTCCGCGCCAGTTTAATCGCCCCTTCGTTGGCCTCCGCGCCGGAATTACAGAAAAACGCCCGATCCGCACAGGAATTCGCCGTAATCCACTTTGCCAGCTCCCCTTGCTCGGGAATGTAGTACAAATTGGACACATGGTGCAGCTTATTGATTTGGGTCGTCACCGCTTCCGTCATCACCGGGTGAGCGTGCCCTAGGGTACAGGTGGCAATGCCCGCCACAAAATCCAAATAGCCTTTGCCATCCGTGTCCCATAGGCGGCAGCCTTCGCCTCGCTCCACCGCTAATGGAAAGCGTCCGTAAGTGGTCATTACCGCCGCATCAAAAGCATCGCGGTTAAATTCCGTTGCCTCGGGAGTTGCGATCGCCGCCGACTGTTCTAAAACCTGTGGACTCACGGATTAACATAGCTGGGTAATCGGAAACAACGCTGCGCGGGAGTATGCTTTCTGGTAGC
>CALCTI010000393.1 GCA_937894105.1 uncultured cyanobacterium | reverse complement strand
GACCTTTTGGGGGCAAACGTTATACCCGTTTCGTCACCTAATTAGGCGAAAAAGGCGTAGCCAGCAAAAACGGCGACAGGGTGCCATTGAGTCCCACCCAATCAAGTCCTAAACAGATGGGCAATTCCTAAACAGTCGGCAAATAACCGGTAATCATCCAATCGGTGCCAATTTGCTGAATCCCCATCCGATCTAGGGTCAGCGCTTTGGTCATGGTGGTGATCCCCAGGTCGCCCACGGGAACGGGGGCAGTGGTACCGCCGACGATTTTGGGGGCGATAAAGGCTAGGATTTTTTGCACGGCTCCCTGGGCGATCGCCCGAGCTGCCAGAGTTCCCCCGCATTCCCACAGCACCGACAGGGCTCCAGATTCGCCCAGATATGCCATCGCCGCATTCGGCGTAACGGCGTCTAGCTCCACCACCGTTACGCCTTGGTCCCGAAGCCACGCTTGGAGATCTGGATTTGCGCCGGTTTGGGTGAGCACCGTGGTGTCCGCTAAGGTCGTATCCCATAGGTGGAGAGAATCCCCTGACTCCGTAGTTTTCGGTAGATTGAGCTGGCGACTCATTGCCACTCGCAGGGGATTGTGGGCGCTGGGGCTGTGGCTTGTGAGGTAAGGGTTATCGCGACGGACGGTGTTGCTGCCCACAATAATGGCGTCGCATCCAGCGCGCAGATGATGCACGTGCGATCGCGCCGGAGTATCGGTAATCCAGGCACTGTTGCCGCTGGTGGTGCCAATTTTGCCGTCCAGGGTCATGGCGTATTTCAAAACGCCAAAGGGGCGACCGTGACGAATGCGATGCACGAAGGGTTCATTGAGCGCCTGGCACGCGCCCTCTTCAACGCCTACGGTAACTGGAATTCCAGCATTTTCTAATCGTTTAATGCCGCCCCCTGCCACCTTCGGGTTGGGATCCACCATACCCACGATCGCCCGACCCACTCCCGCATCCACCAGCCCTTGGGAACAGGGGGGCGTACGACCATGGTGGTTGCAGGGCTCCAGGCTGACGTAAATGGTTGCACCCTTTGCCAACTCCCCCGCGTCCTTCAGGGCATAGACCTCCGCGTGGGGCATTCCCGCCTTGGGATGAAACCCATCCCCCTCAATATTTCGCGCTTGCAATACCACCGCCCCCACCAGCGGATTTGGCGCGGTCCGCCCCCACGCCTGGCGCGCCAACGCCAAACACCGCCGCATCATGGCCCGGTCCAGGGCTTCCGGCTCCAGCCCCGTTAAATCCAGCTCGGAGCGACGTCCCTCCACTGCCCAAGTCAACTCATCCTGGCGATCGTCTTTTAAAGCTTGTGCGTTCAAAGCTTGTTCGTTCATCAAGTCCCCTAAGCCATCCAGTAAGCGGTTTAAAATGCGATCGCAAGGAGCCGTTTGAGCCCATTTCACATGGGGCGAGCTACGGATCACCGTCGCGCTTGCCACTGAGTGTATCTAGTCTAGGAGTAGATCGGCGGCATCGCAGTACCCTAAAGCTAATGGCAACGTGTTTTGGGATTTGGGGAACGGAGCAGCGATGGAAACGGCGGTAAATGGGCTAGATTTGGGACTACAGTGGCTGCACGGTTGGATGCCGGTGGCGGCGGGGGGCGCTGGGGTGTGGGTGTGGCGTCGCTATGGCAATGTGGGCTGGCTGTTGTTTGTGCTGATTGGCGGTATGCGCTGGGTGACTGGTTTGATTAATCCGTCAATGGCGCTGCCGGGGGATAGCAGCCAGGTGAAATGGTTTACGGTGGCGATCGCCGTTTACCTGACGGGAACGGCCATTGAACGGGCATTTCCTGACTTTTGGCAGCGATCGCCCCAACCAGACCAGGATCAGGCGAAATGAACCTTAGGATAAGCAAATTGAGACGGGTAAACTATGGGCAAATTTAGGATGTAAGTAAGCCAGGCGCAACCGTAAGTCAGTGATGTGAGCGCTTTTTTCCTGCATTTCTTCTGATGTACAGCTTTTCCTGATAAACCTTGGATAGCATTGGACACAACAGTGGCTGTTGATTCTCCCACGCCAACCCTCCCTAACCGTTTCTCTACCAACCTCCCATGCTGATTCTTTCTCCTCAGGATGTGGCTCTTTCGAGAATGCGTCATCCAGACACTCAACAAAAGATGGCGATTTTGACATAACAAAGCCATCAATTTGGACTGGTACTGAAATTTGAACTGGGCGATCGCCAGGCCGCCCTCGACTTCTGCAAAGACTTGTCGGAGAACTAAAGAAAGCTGTGTGTTTTATTAGAAGAAAACAATCGCTACAGCGTTTGGGGAAAGCTTAAGCGTCTGGAACGTCAAACTGATAGTGTTGCCCCTCCTAATCCTAATATTGAGAACCCTAAAGCTGAACAAAATACGCTATTTAGTGCTCAGGAATTGAAAGAATTACAGGCTGCTTCTGAGGAAAACTTTAGCCAGATTCTGCTCAAAAAGCTCAATCAAAACCGCAAAGATTTAGGGCGCATTGCATTAGGAATTGTCCACGATCATCCCAGTGCAAAATATCGACGCACCAGCAATATTTTTGTGGCTTATCGCGATGGCGGCGGACTGGTTTACGGCTTGGTTATTCATTGGTTTCGGGAAATTGCTTTAGGCGTGGGCAAGAACTTAACCACCAAAGTCACCTGGGAAGTGGTAGAAAAACGGCACCTGCGGGCGGAAGTGGCGGAAGATGAATCGCTTTTTTCTCCCGGTAATGCAGAAGATTTAGACCGATTTTTTGCCGGTTTGTTACCCCGTCTATGATTTCTCCAAGGGTTAGCGGCGACGGACAATGCTGCGAAATTATTGCCCATCGCGGTAGCTCGGCGATCGCCCCGGAAAATACCCTTGCTGCCATTGAGCAGGGAATCGCTGACGGAGCTGACCGGATTGAATTGGACGTACAGC
>CALCTI010000392.1 GCA_937894105.1 uncultured cyanobacterium | reverse complement strand
GTACTCAAATTTTACACTCCTGAGAGAAAACCCATATCTTTCGTAAATTATTTAAGGTCCAGTGCCTACGGAAATTCTGGCACCTTAAAGCTCTTCAATACATTTACAGGTACAACGATAAGTCAACAGACTTTATTCATTAAAACTTTAACCTAATTGCCATAGGGGTTTCAGTTCTGAGTATTTCTTATTTGAACAGACGAATTATCCTGTCCAAAGCAAGAAGTTTAGGGACTGGTTAATAGTAATCGAATATTTTTCTAATCTTTTTAAGTGTGTTCTAAACATTATTTTAAAAGCAAATCGCTGGAGCTGTGGTGGCATCGAATCAATGAAAATCGCCAATGCTAACATCGAATGAGAGCTGATCGCCAATTTTAAAGGGGTGATCGCCCATGATTTCTATCCGTCCTGTATTTTATTTGCCGGCTCCTCTAATCAATAGGTAAGACAATACAGAAGCTTGTGCCCTGACCAAGGTTGGAGTCCATGGTCAAGTTGCCGCCATGGTTATCTACAATTATTTGCTGGGCGATCGCCAAGCCGAGTCCAGTGCCTTTGCCTACCAACTTCGTGGTGAACAGATGATCAAATATCTTTGATTGAATATCTTCAGGGATTCCCATTCCGTTATCGGAAATCAGAACGTTTGCGTGATTATCATCGACAAAAGTCCGAATAATAATGCTGCAGGGATTTGTATTTGATCTTTCAAAATCATGATACTGGCACGCTTCATCCAGAGCATCAACTGCATTAGCCAAGATATTCATAAAAACCTGATTTAGCTGACCAGGAAAACACTTTATATCCGGCAGATTTCCATACTCTTTTACAATTTTGATAGCAGATCGCTGATCATTTGACTTGGTACGATGCTTGAGAATCAGTAACGTACTTTCAATTCCATCGTGGATATTGAATGCCATTTTATGATCTTGATCTTTTCGAGAGAAATTACGCAAACTATTGCTAATACTCTTGATTCGATTAACGCCTGCTTGCATAGAGTCAAGCAGCTGTGGAAAATCTGTCCGAATAAAATCTAAATCAACCTCATCAGCCATCTCCTCAAGTTCCGCATCAGGATCAGGCATCTTTTCCTGGTACAGGTCGATCAGCCCCACCAAATTTTCAACGTAGTCCTGAGCTGGCTGAATGTTTCCTTCTAAAAAGCCAACCGGATTATTAATCTCGTGGGCAACCCCTGCAATCAGATTGCCTAAAGCAGACATTTTCTCACTTTGTACCAGTTGTAGCTGAGCCTGCTTAAGGTCAGAGAGGGCCTCTTCTGCCCTATTACGGGACTGTTGTGCGTCCCCATAAAGCTCAGCGTTTCTCCAGGACACTGCCGCTTGGGCACAAAGAAATTTAATCAGAGTTTGTCGATCTGGGCTGAAACAGCCCTTCGCTGTGGAGTGTTCTAGGTAAGCAACGGCGATGAGGTCGCCCTGATTAATTAGGGGAACGCATAAGATGCTCTGGGGATAGGGCTGGGGTGAGTAGCCTGCTAGGATGCCAGTCATTTCAGTTTCCGCTTCATCTATACACACAGGAGCCTGAGTGTTTTTGACATACTGAATGAGGCGAATTGGCACCAGACTTTGTTCGACAAGGGGCTGGGTCTTCGCGACTATTTTTTCCCTCTCGCTGACTTCGGCGCTAGTGCGAACTTGCCAACGCGACTCGTCTAGGGTCAGTAGAAGCAGTCTTTGCGCGCCTGATACCTTGAGAATGATCTGCGAAACCCCCTCAAGGAGTTCCTGTAAGTGAATAGTGCTGGAAAGCTTTTGCGCTGCCTGAAGAATAAATGCGAAGTCAAAGACGCTGGAAACACTGTTACTCACTCCCGAACGCTGACTCTGATGACCTGAAATGATAGTTCCGGTTAGACTGCTTAAGTTATCTAGACCCGTTCGATGCTTATCGACAATCGCCCCGAGAAGATCAGGGCTGTCGGCCTCAAGCTGATCTGTTTTCGCTTTTGCCCCCCAATACGAATAGCCATAGTAGGCGTCTTGCATGTAGGTGATGGCAATTTTTGATTTTCCCCATTCCCCGTAAAATTGCGCAGCAAGCTCGTTTGCAAGCGCTTTTTCCTGAGGGTAATTGTTGTCTTTAGCTCCGGCGATCGCCCGGTCGTAGTATTCCATTGCCTCCAGCTTTTCGCCCTTCACTCGGCACTTTTCTGCCTCCACCAAATCAAACTTATGCTGATAGTTTTCGGGACTGTGGCTCGCCAATTGGCGTAGCTTATTTTGATTTGCAAGCACCTTTTTTAACAACGGGGACTGCGCCTCGAGATCTGAGGTGTCGTGGCACAGGGCTAAGAGAGTGAGGGAGTAGTAAAAATTGTGTGCTGCCGTCAGTAGAATTCCGAAAGCCGCTTCCTGAGAGGCGGATGCCTCTAAAGCATGATCGTGAGCCTTTGCGTAGTCTCCGCGCCCATAGCAGAGCATTAACTGTCGAAGGTGTAACGCAAACAGGCACTGTTGGTTATGGCTAGCTTGAAGCGCTTTGACTTTGACGGATACAGACTGATCAGAGAGGGCATCGGAGCCTTCGCCTATTCCAGCTAGCGCGTCTACCCCTTGGCACCAAATTTGGGCATATTCAATGCAATGTTCCTGTTTCAAATGGTGTAAGACAGGTCCATATTTAGCCTGAAATTCACCGATGTCTTCTAGGGGGACTCCCAGGAGCAACTGATGAGAAACGTAAGCCATGATGCAATAGCTTACGTATTCGATATCGCCAATTTCTAAGCCTGCTTCAATCCCCTGTTCCAGCAGGGGCAGTGTATGACGACCTGGATCTTTTGCGGCACAAACAAAGACCGCAAACAGCATATTAACTTTGGTGCGGTAAGCAGAATTAGGAAATTGATCCAGAATTTTGAGGGAAAGCTGTCCTGAACGGTGCCCCAGATCAGGATCCCCAACTAGTGCATCTAGCAAGAGCCCATAGATGCCGTAAGCATAGGCGGTGGGCTGTGAAATTCCTTTCCGCTCACACAAGTCCACCATGGTTAGGACAACTGTGGGAAAAAGTTCTGGCTTAACGTGGTGGGTGGGTGGTGTGATCGTGATCAAAATTCGGAGTGCGGCTAAATCTCCTGAGTCCGTCATTTTAGGGGCGCTTACTAAGTCTTGAGATCTCGGCAAACGGGGCAGATGATTTTGCCAATCAGGACGGTCAAAGAGGGGAATGCCGAGTTGGCGCAGTGTCGATAGACCTGTTTCAATGGCTTCAAGCTGTTTATCTTGAGCAATGTAGATTTGCACTAAGAGCTCATAGGAGGTGATGGCGTCCGTTAGGATGTGGACATTGCTGATAATGGTTTGACTGAGTGCCTGTGCCGTCTCGAAGTCCGTGGAAAGATAGGAGGCTTCTGCCGCCAGTTCATGGAGCGCGATCGCCAGATCGTAATCCATTTTCCAAGCGTCTTTAGGCAATAAATCAATCCCTTGGCGTGCATAATTTTGAGCCGCACCGTACGCCGTTTCTTGCTTCGCTTTTTTGCACGCTTTTAGATTGAGTTCAATCAGCGATCGCCGTTCTTGGGGGGCAGTGATCAGATCAACCGCTTGATTGAGATGCGTTAGGCAGAGGAACAGGGTCTCCGCTTCCCAATCCTGGGATTGATGCTGCTGAATCAGCGATCGCCCAATTTGAAGATGGGTAGACTGGCGTTGCTGGTCTGGAATAAGCGAGTAGGCCGACTGCTGTACCCGGTCATGCAAAAAATAGTAATCGACAGCCTCGGGCTGGGAGGAGAGATCGGTAGGATCCCCCTGAAATAGCTTGTAGGTATCATTTGCGGGCAGCACCAATCCTTCCTGCAAAGCAAGCCACAGGTCCTGAGCTGCCTTCTCTAACGTGGTGCGACAGATGATGCTGAGTGTTTTCAAGTCAAAACGATTACCGATACAGGCCGCAAACTGTAAAATACCCTGAGTTTCTGGGGGTAGCTTTCGTAGCCGCGACATCATAAAGTCAACGACATCATCGGTTAACGCTGCCTCTCGCACCAGCTTTAGGTCGCATTCCCAAGATCCCAACTCCTGGTTGAATCGAATCAGCTCATCCTCATACAGCCCTTTTAAAAACTGGGTTGTAAAGAAAGGGTTACCCTCGGTTTTTTGATAGGCCAGTTCCGCTAAAGGGCGGGCTTGCTCAGCCCCACAATTGAGGATATCTGCAACAAGCTGATTAATATGGCGCTGGGACAACGGCGCTAGGGTGACTCGAGAAATTGATGCCCGTCCATTGTCCAAATCTCTCAGGGTCCGCATCAGCGGGTGGGCGGGATAAACCTCATTGTCACGGAAAGCTCCCAGTAGCAATAAATGTTGGGACCGGGACTTCCCCATTAAAACCTTCAGCAGGTTTAGGGAGGCTGAGTCTGCCCACTGTAAATCATCAATGAAAATGGTTAAAGGATGTTCTCGGGTGGTGAACGTAGCAATAAACCTTTCAAAAATCCGATTGAAGCGATTTTGAGCGGCGCTGCCAGACAGTTCAACGGCGGGCGGCTGTGCGCCGATGATGCGTTCTAATTCAGGAATCACATCCACTAAAACTTGACCGTTTTCTCCCACTGCGCTGAAAATCTTGGCCTTCCAGGCTTGCAAGTCGGCATCACTTTCTCCAAGCAGTTGCCCCATAAGGTCTCGAAAGGCTTGGATCAATGCGGAGAATGGAATGTCTCGATTGAACTGGTCAAATTTTCCCTTAATAAAATACCCCCGCTTTTCGACGATGGGCTTATGGACTTGATTGACAACAGCAGTTTTTCCAACCCCAGAGAAGCCCTCAACCAGAACCATTTCGCTCTTTCCCTTCGCTGCGCGAACAAAGGCATCGAGCAGGGTTTGCACTTCAGAGTCGCGTCCGTAAAGCTTTTCGGGGATGATGAAGCGATCGCAAATATCCTGTGTGCCCAGCTCAAAGTTGACAATCGTATTTTGCGATCGCCACTCCTCCAGGCATTGTTCAAGATCATGCTTCAATCCCAGGGCACTTTGATATCGATCCTCTGCATTCTTCTCCATCAGCTTGGCAACGATCTGGGCCACCGTCGCCGTCACACCAGCATTAATACGGTCCGCCATAGGAGGAACTTGGGCAATATGGCAGTGGATAAGCTCCATCGGATCATCGCTGGTAAACGGTAGCTGCCCCGTTAGTAGGCGATACAACGTGACCCCAAGGGCATAAAAATCGGCGCGATAGTCAATTGCGCGATTCATGCGTCCGGTTTGCTCAGGTGCCAAGTAAGGGAGGCTACCTTCCAAACACTTAGGACTCTGAACTATCTGCGTTTCCTTGGGCAACAGAGAAGCAATGCTGAAATCGATTAACCGAACTTCCTTGGATTGCGGATGGATCAGAATGTTGGCGGGCTTAATATCTTTGTGAATAATCCCCGCTTGATGCAGCCGATGCAAAATCGTGGTCAGCTGAGTCGCAATCTCTAAAATCTCTGCCAGATTAAGGGGATGTTGATCCAAATAAGTGCTCAGGGACGTGCACCCCAGATCCTCCATCACCAAGGCACAGAAACCGTTAAGGGTCTCTAATCCTAAAGGCTTAACGATACCTGGAAAGGACAGATTTTTGGTGATGGTGTACTGATTTCTGAACTGAACAAGCTCACCAAAGCTGGGATAGGGCTGAGAGAGTACTTTGATTATCAATGGCCGTTGTGTCGCAGCTTCAACGGCTCGATAAACAGTTGTCCGAGTACCTCGATAAATGGTTTCTGTAACAGTGTAATTAGGCTGCCTTGTAGAGAAAGCCTGATCAGCAGCGCTAGTCATGGGGTGGGAGCTAATCGTAAAAAATTTAAATACAGTTTATTTATTCTATCTTTCCCAAGAGTCGCTATGTTATGGCCTCCTGCTGAGGTTGCTTAATGATTTGCCACTACGGGCGAATAGTCTGAGCCTTTGTGGCATCGAGTCAGTGGAAGTCGTTGAGATTGACAACGAGCCAAAGCTGTCAGCCCCTCGTGTTTTTTACTGCAAAGGGCGTGTATATCCCATTGCATTAGGCTTCTGAGATTTATGAGATTTAATTGACGACACGCCCTAGCTCGCCGAACTGACGTATTTTGTGAACTTGACCCGATTAAGTGGGCAAACCCAGAGCCGTTGACGCTTCCTCGCTCACTTTCTCCTCTACCTTGGGCAAAACCCCTAAGGCGCGATTCAACTTGCCGCTAATAAGTCCTTCCAAATCGAGGGTGACAAAGAGAAAGCCAAAGGATTGGAATTTGCTAGTGAGCTGGGACAGATCCGTTTCGCATACAAAAGATGGGATTTGGCTGGGGGGGATTTCAATGCGGGCGGTGTCCCCTTCGGAGCGCACCCGCAGTTCTCGCAGTCCCAGGGTTCTTAGGTAATATTCAGCGCGACCGACACGCCGCAGTTTTTCCACGGTAATTTCTTCGCCGTAGGGAAAGCGCGAGCTAAGGCAAGGCTGGGCGGGTTTATCCCACCAGGGCAGGTCTAGATGGCGGGACAGTTCGCGCACTTGCGCTTTGGTGATGCCCACTTCCGCTAAGGGCGATCGCGCGCCCCGTTCTTTGGCTGCTTGGATGCCCGGTCGATAATCCTGTAAATCGTCGGCATTAATGCCGTCCACCACGTAGGGATAACCTCGCTGGAGGGCAATGGGCTTAAGGGTATCGTGCAGTTCGCTTTTGCAGAAATAACAGCGGTTTACCGGGTTCGCCGTGTAGTTAGGGTTGTCCATTTCGTGGGTTTGGACAATTTCGTGGCGGATACCAATGACGGCGGCCTGGGTGCGGGCGTCTTCCAGATCCTCCGGCAGCAGGGAGGGGGATTCGGCGGTGATCGCCAGGGCGCGATCGCCCAACACATCGTAGGCCACTTTGGCTATCAGGGTACTGTCAATGCCTCCGGAATAGGCAATCAGCGCTTTCGACTGGTCGTGAAAGAGGGCTTGGAGCTGTTGGAGTTTTGCGATCGCCATAGCTAGGGAAGAATTCCCGATTTCGGGGAGTCCAAATTTTGCAGAATAGTAATGGAACTTGATCCTAGCGAAAATTTGAAAACACGCTGATACAAATTCTTGATCGCCCTCGCCAAATTACCGCCACATTCTCGCAAAATCATCCTTACCGAAGTCCTCCCCTGGCGGCGCACACGAGGACGTATCATCAGTCAAACTCCAGAAGCCTTCCCCAGTGAGCGGTATACGCCCTTTAAAAACAAACAAGGCTAGGGGCTGAAACCCTCACGGCTCTTGACTTAGGGATTCAATTGATGGAAGCCCCTAGTGCCCTGGGCAGGGAGCGTATTCGTAGCTATAGCAGGTGTCGCTGACGTTGCATTGCCCCCCGTCTGGCTTGGCGCAGGGATCCACAAAGGTAATGCGGGGAATGCGGGCGAAAATGCAGGAGCCAAACGGGCAGGAGTCTAGGAGGGGTCTTAGGACTTGTAGGACAATTAAGTAAGCAATTAACGCTAAAAATATTCGGGTGCCGGCAAAAACAGGGGACATGGCAACTCCAGGACCGCTTGAGAGCAATGGCGAAATACTGCGCCTCAATTTTAGCTACGTTAGGGGTGAATGAAAAATGTCTGTGCCGGTGGGAACAGGTGGATAGTTACTGGGACTTGGGGGCGATCGCCATAATCTGGGGAATCGCCAGCGGCTGGGGGCTGAAAATCACCGTGCCCCTGATGAAAAATATTCAGCCCAAAACGGCGATCGCCCTATCAGCGGCGATACCGGTCATGGTGGTGCCCAGCGTGCTGGTTTACCTGTGGGGCTATCCCCTGTGGTGGGTGGTGGGAATTCAGGGGGCGATCGCCACAATCGCAGCACTGATTTCCGGCTACCTGTGGGACACTCTCCTGAGCTATGCCCTGCTGGGAATTTTGTCGCTGGCAATTATTTACGGCGCAACGCTGCTATCGCCCAGTGTGCCGATTCAAATTATTGCAATCTACGCCCTTTCCTTTGTGGTCTTTACCGCCGCCAACATATACGGACACAGCTTCACTGAAAACGGCGCTCGAATTCTCGCGAAAATTCTCGGCAGTATGGCTCTGCGCTTCGCCCTTAGTTGCCTGGGGACCCTGCAACTAACAAGCTAGCGAAACTAACGAGCTAGCTGAAACGCTCTTCAGCCCACGGTTCTCCGCGATAGTGATAGCCGTTACGCTCCCAAAATCCTGGCTGGTCGGCGGGCATAAATTCCAACTCGCTAATCCATTTGGCGCTTTTCCAGGCATACAAATGGGGCACGAGCGATCGCACCGGTCCCCCATGTTCCGCATCCAGCGGCTCACCAAACAGGGTATGGGCAAGGCAGTTTTCGTCGCGAACAAAATCATCCAGGGACAAGTTGGTACTGTAGCCGCCGGTGCAGTGCTGCATCACGTGGGTGGCTTTCGGTTCTAAATTAATTGCCCCCATCAGGTCAGTAATTTTAACGCCGGTCCATTTCACATCCAGCTTTGACCAGCGGGTCACACAATGAAAGTCTGCCGTAAAGTCCGACTGGGGCAACGCCATTAGGTCCTGCCACGTAAAGGTCTTCGGCTCAGCCAATCCAGAAATGGTCAAGGTCCAGGCATTTTGCTCCACTTGGGGCGTTTCGCCATAGGTGAGCACCGGAAAGCCGGTGGCGAGGTACTGTCCCGGCGGCACCCGATCTTTCACGTCTGGGTCGGGGCTTTTGAAATATTTACCCATCATGGAGGCGCAAGGTCGCTATATCTTGAACAATCGAGGGTAGCGATAAAATGTGATGCCCTATCAAACAAGACTTAGGATGAATGCCAACGCACCGAACAAAGAGTCCACTCACTGTGCGATTTCAACCCCCCATACGATGCGTCGCGACGCACCTTACCGCTACGTCAACTATACAAACTAAATGGGGAAAACTTAATTAGGAAAATTGACTCAAAAAATAGGGGCAGAAATGACTTACACTCCTGCCCGTTTTTTATTTTGATTGCTATGGCGATCGCCCTGTTCAAAAAATCCCAGCGAGCGAGCCAGAAATTTTCGTCTTTTTTACTCTTCGCCGCCTTCCTCTTCCTCTTCATCCTTGGTGGGATAGACAAAATTGGAGCGACCGCTTAGGACAGCCTTGCCCAGGGATAGGGCCCGCTGAGCTTGTAAATCTGCCTTGCGAACCCAGTGGGCGCGGCGTTGATTCTTCTTTTGTTTAGATGTGCGTTTCTTAGGGACTGCCATGGCCGTTGCTTGCGGGGTCAAAATTTCAATACAGCCTTTCAATAGTAGTCGAGCTTTTAACTTTGGCCAAATTCCGATTAGGGCGTGTCATCAATTAATCTCCATAAGCCTTATGCAGTGGGGAGTACGCGCCCTTTAAGAACAAACAAAGCTAGGGGCTGAAACCCTTACGGCTCTTGACTTAGGGATTCAATTGATGATAGCCCCTAGAGATTATCGAGCAGACATCGAGCATCCAGTAAAGAAAGCGCCGGATTTTCCCACACTTTGCAGGTGTGGAGTTTGCTGGCGATGTAAATGGAGGCAGCGGGTGGGCTGACAGGTGTCTCAGGCTCGGGACTCAGCCCCTCCAATTGGGTGCGAGCCGTTGAATAGGCAGGATCGTACTGTTTCAGCCACTTTTGATCGCCCAGGTAGCCCGGCACAAAAGCATTGCGGTCAATGAGCCAGTGGGTCACTTTATGCTGTTGGATCACCTTGGCGACGAGGGCGGGGGCAGTGGCGTATTGGGCGGCGATCAGGTTGAGGGTCCGCTGGCGGAACGGTGCGTAATAGCCCCAGTGGTAGGGGATGGCATATTCGGCGCCGGTGAGGATGGTGCGCTGGGCAAAGGTAGGAATATTGTTGGCGGCTCCAGATAGGCTGGCGATGCGGATGGTTTTGGGCTGGGTTTGCAGGTAGGCATACAGGTCCGGGGAGTCGCCCAACACGTAGTTGGTTTTGGGAAAGTTTTTATAGGTGAGCGGGTAGAGCAAGGTGAAGGTGAGGAGGGCGATCGCTATCAGTTTTCCCCAGAGATTTCCCACCCGATTCCAGGCAAATTCAAGGAGCGCAAACAGGGCAACGGCGGCGGCGCTGGCAAGGACAATACGTAGGCTGTGCTGGGTGTAGCGGCTAGGAAGGTGTAGACGAAACAGAAGAATATGGGCCGCAAAAAAGGTAATTAAGCTGGCAAGGGTTAACCGATTTAATATGCCTAAGCTTGAGTTTATTTGTTGAATCAGCGGTAATTTTTTCTTCCAGAAATACAGAATTGGCAACAATAATCCAAAACAATAAAGCGGTGGATCTAAGGGGATTTGCAAACCACTACGGCCGCCGGACAACCAAAATCGTCCGAAGTCATCATAGAAAAATCGACTGCGACCATTGGGTAAAAATTCCGGTAGCGTTTCCGCAACAGCACGGGAAATAGTAGGTCCAAATTCTGATGCATTAATCGCAAAAGGCAGCAGCACTAGAACACAAATCAATATCCCAAAACATTCAAACAAAGCTCTCCTTAATAAGAGGAATTGGGAGGATTCTCTAAATTCAAAAACACGACCAAATATTCTGTAAAAATATTTAAGGGATAAGGATTTTCCCTTAGTCCTCCCTTCATAAGGGGGTAGGATAAACTCTGAGTTTTTAAGTCGAAAATTGAATAGAATTCCAAGTCCTAAAAGTACCGCTGTAACTAGGACATAGTGAGGGTAGAAACCGCCGAGGATAATAATACTGGGGATTAAGAGTTGGGGCGATCGCCGCTGAATTCCCAATAAAACCAATAAAAACAGCGGATTTAAAAAAGCCCGAGCGGTTCCCGATGCCAGGTCATCTCGCAACCATAAATTTTGCAGCAGTAAAATTCCAGTAAGGGCATTAGCGCCGGGTAGTGGCAGCCAGGTTTCGCTCAGTAAAAATGCAGTGCCAACGGTGGCGACACTGAGAGGGATGGGCAGCAATTTTGCCACCGCCCAAGGGGAGAAACTAAACCAGGCGGCCACTCGATAAATACTCTGAAATGCCCACGGTGACACTGACTGAAAATAGTCAGCAATGGAGTCATTCGGGAATAAATCAGGGTCTAAAAATCGAGCCATCCAAAATAAATGTTGGCGACCGTCATCAGGAATTAAGTAGGCGCTAGATAGTTTGGGTAGGGCAGCAATACCGTACAAAATTCCGATAATCAGGGCGATCGCCAACCAAAACCAACGCACAGATTTCGGCGGATTAACCACAACCCAAAGCTGTCGATTAAAAATACGATTAAGAAGCATTTGGGGGAGGGGTTAAACGTATTATTTGACCAGGGGAACTGATGGTTTTTAGGGTCCAACCTTGGGTTTGCAAACCGCTTATAAGCTCACCGTAGGGACGATATAAATAAATATCTTGAAACTGTTTAATTATTTCAGCAGAAAGAGAAGGAACGGCAGGCTTCGTCACTAGTAAAATTGTGGGATCAATGCGACTATTTTTAATATTTAAATAGTGGGCGATGGATATTAAGCGACCGGATTTTTCTGCGCCGGTAATTATTAAATGGCGATCGCCCGTTACCAAAATTTCTGCCACCGCCGGATCGTAAAAGCTGGTGTATTTATTCCAACCCGTGGGCGATCGCCATTGCCAAACCGTGGATCCGATGCCTAGGGCAAAGACTAGACATAGCGCTAAAGCCAATACTTTGGAAAAATCCCCCCTAGCCCACTTTTTTAAAGGAGCCGGAGTTAGGGCATAGGCTAGGGCAAGGTGCATTGCCAACACCACGGGCATTAGGAAGCGTCCCACCGTGGAGCGCTGGCCGCCGTCCAGCAAATCGGGAAGCGCCAACATCAAAAACGGTACGAGCCCCAACGCCGTTACCACCCAAGCCGCCCGCCGGGAACCGCGCCATAGTCGCCAACCACTCCAGCCCCAGAGAGCGCCGCAAATCCCCCCCAAACCCCCACCCCCACCCAGGTCGGAAAAATCTTGCACCGCCGCCACGTCAAAAAGCTGGTCATCGTAAAGACTTTGCAAATCAAAAATGGGCAGTGTCCAACCGATCGCCCACCGTCGCAGCAAGCTCGTGGGTCCTAAATCGCGACCAATCCAGCCAATACCGCGAAAGTAGACCAAATACGCCACCACCCACGGGATAAAGGCTGCAATGGCTCCCGCGATCGCCCATCCAAATTTTCGCGCCACCGGCGATCGCCACCCGCCCAGCGTCAACACCATCACCCCGTGAGCCACAATGGCGTATCCCATCAGCAGGTGGGTATAAAGTCCAACGACGACTCCTGCGCCATAAATCCACCATCCCCGCCGGGCTCCGTCTATCGCTCGCAGCAAAAAGCCTGTGCCCAGCACAACCATGACCGCCAGTAAGCTGTATTCCCGCGCTTCCTGGGCGTAGGCAATTTGGAACGGGGACACCGCCGTCACGCCCATGGTCACCGCTGCCACACCGGGCGATCGCCACAGCACCCACGCCAGCCAGCCCATGGCCGGAATTAGCGCGGTGCCGAATAGGGCCGCCGTGCCTCGAAGGGTGGCGATCGCTGGACCAAAAATAAACGCCATCAGTCGCGCCCCCAGGTAGTACATCGGCGGATGCTGGGGATTATCCGTGGCAAGGGCAGTCACCGTCGCGCCTAAACCGGTGAACAAATTTTGGCCGGCGGGCGGGCGCTGGAATTGCAGCAGGTGGCTAAGGGGAATAAGCTGTGCCGGGCGAGTATCGGTGGCGGCGATGGTTTGCTCAAGCTGCTCCGTCAAAACCGTTTTGCCGTAGCCTGCCACCCGCATAAAGCTGTGAACTTCGTCAATCCACACCACCTTGCCGTCCAAATTGACAAACCGCAGGACGATGCCGATGGCGATAACCAAAGCCAGGGCGATCGCCCCCCGCCGTTGCCAAGAGTCGCCCCTGGTTAGCAGCTCCCACTGTCCC
>CALCTI010000391.1 GCA_937894105.1 uncultured cyanobacterium | reverse complement strand
ATCACCCAACACGCCCCAACTGCTCGCCATGCCGCTGCGATCGCCCAGTTCCACCGCCCAGCCAGCGATGACCCAGTGGCCCTCCCCCTCTCCAAAACTGCTACCCATTCCCGATTATTTTCAGGGCGATCGCCTTAATGAGGTGTGGCGAGTTCCCTATCAGGAGCGGGCGACTCAAGCGAAACAGTGGGCAGACCAGCACAATATTCAACCGGCTAGCGAAGATCAAACTCGAACGGCGCTGTTGCTAATTGATGTGCAAAATACTTTTTGCCTGCCAGACTTTGAGCTGTTTGTGGCGGGACAGTCAGGCTCGGGAGCTGTGGATGATAGCCGCCGCCTGTGTGAATTTATTTATCACCATCTCAGTGTCATTACTGATATCATCCCCACTCTGGATACCCACGGTGCAGCGCAAATTTTCCACCCGACGTTTTGGGTGGACGAAGGAGGGCGATCGCCTGATCCCATGACCATTATTTCGGCAGCGGCGGTGGAATCGGGCAAATGGCAAGTTAACCCGTCCCTTAGAGGTTGCTTCCGGGACTATTCCCACACGGATAACCAGACTTGGGCGCTCCATTACGTGCGCCAATTGGAAGCAGCGGGCAAATATCCTCTGACGGTGTGGCCGTTGCACGGGATGCTGGGGGGGAGTGGCCACGCGTTGGTGTCGGCGGTGGAGGAGGCAATTTTCTTCCACAGTGTTGCCCGGTCCAGCCCCACCCAATACGAGCCCAAGGGACAAAATCCGTTGACGGAAAATTATTCTGCTTTACGTCCCGAGGTCAGTCAGGCTCCTGACGGTCAAATTATTGCCGCTGCTAATTCGTCTTTGATTGAGCGTCTCTTGGCTTACGATCGCATCATCGTAGCCGGGCAAGCCAAGAGCCACTGTGTGGCTTGGACTGTGGCGGATTTATTGGACGAGATTAAAAGGGTAAATCCGGCGATCGCCCAGCAGGTGTATCTCCTTGAGGACTGCACGTCTCCGGTGGTGGTGCCGGGAGTGGTGGATTATACGGATGCTGCGGATAATGCGTTTGCGGAGTTTGCGGCGGCGGGGATGCATTGTGTTCGGTCGTCGGAGTTTGGTTAAGGACGGCTAGAAATTCTGAGTTTGGGGGCGTCGCCCCCAACCCCCCACCAAAGGGTCAGAGACCCTCTGGACTCCCTTAGGCGATCGCTGATTCCAGTTGAACGGGTTTTAAGCGTTGGAATAGTCGTTCCTCTTCTACTGTTTCTCCTTCCGCGGTTACCAACACCCGCAGTACTCGCACCACAGCACCTTTATCCAGGGTTACCAACATAAAGTTATGGCGGGTCGTTACCCCCACAGATTCAATACGGGGCACCACTGCCGCATTTAAATACACCGTTCCCGCTCCATCCACAATCACCCGATCCCGCAATCGCTCTTTTGTATGGCGCAGTCGGTGATGCATATGCCCAAAGGTGACCAGGGGCACTGTTTTACCCATATCTCTCGCCGCTGCGATCGCTGCTGTTAAATCGCGATCGCCAAAATCCCCACCGATGGGCTTCCAATCCCGCCCACAAATAGACTCGGGCTCATTTCCCAACCCGTAGGGACCATTGTGCCCAATAAAAATAACTGCCGACTGCCCCGTCTCCGATACCACTTGCCTCAGCCGCACCGTGGACCCCTCCAAACCATCTACCCCAAACCGCTTCTGATAAAAACCCTCGTTCTGCCACTTCGGCCCGCCCCAACTAAACGGACGCCCTCCCACCACACTGACGCCCAGCTCCGCAAAATCCTTAGACCCATACCCCACATGATCCGCTCCCAATAAATCGAGCTGAATCTGTACTCGATCTTCCACAGCGCGATCATAGGGAGCTTTTTTCTGCCCCCAAGGAGTGGCCGTATACCAAGCATCGTGGTTGCCCATCACCGCTGCTTTAGGTATAGAAATGTCGGCGATCGCCCGCACCACCTCCACCGACTCGTTGCCAAAATCCCCCACAAACAGTGCCGCATCTACCCCCAGTCCTGCCAAAATTCGTCCATCTGCCGGCAACCACTGGTCATGCACATCTCCCACCACCGCAATAGTCCGCAGCGATCGCCCCTGATCCTCAAACCCCATAAATAGCTCCCAATTCCAACGCCCCAGTCAGCGGTGATTCCCACCCACTCCGCTGTAGCGTGTAAAGCCCCAGCGCGTAAGTTTTATTGAATCTTTAATCATTCTATTTCTAAGAATTTTTATTCTAAGAGTTCTTACCCTTCTGAGGCTGCCGGAGGGGCGACTCGCTTACGCAACGATCCCGCTCGCCGTTTCGCGACCGAATTTCCCGGCTCAATTCCCAGCACATTTTCGTACGCTTCCAAAGCCTGAGGGATCAGCTGCTTTTTCTCGTAAGCAAACGCTAAATTATTCCATGCCGTCGCATACTCAGGAAACGCCTTGACCGCGCTTTTATATTGCCGTAGCGCCATATCGTACTGCTCCTGAGCCACATAACCGTAACCCAGCGCATTGTAAATAATCGCTAGATTTTCTGGCTCCATGTCATCCCGATTTTTCAGAGCCTGTTGGAGCTGCGTCACCGCCTGGGCAAATAGCCGCTTATCTAAATAAATACTTCCCAGCTCATAATAATCCTTCGCCGTCGCTTCCCGCGTACTTGCCTTCTGTTGCAACTTTTGCATCGTGCTTTCCATTCGCCGGGTTTTAAACGCCTGGCGCAGCACAAAAAAAGCAGCCCCACTGAGCAAAATAATCAGCAGGACGATATAGGACAAAACTAGATTGCTATCCATGGGGCACCTAAAAGCGAACTAAAGCAGTTAAATAAACGGGTAATAAGGAAGGGGGCGCAATAAAGACGCAACAAATATGAAACAGTAAGTTTTCTGAATCAGTATTATTTCACTCAATATACAATTTCA
>CALCTI010000390.1 GCA_937894105.1 uncultured cyanobacterium | reverse complement strand
ATCCGGTTCTATGGGACCCGGTACCAAGCTGCCCACTCTGGGACATATTGACTTTGACACCATGAAGGCGGCTTATGCGGAACAGGCGGCGGGGCTGTATGACGGTGGCGCGGATTTGCTGATTTTGGAAACCTGTCAGGACGTATTGCAAATCAAGGCGGCCTTGGGCGGTATTGAAGAGATCTTTGATCAGCGAGGCGATCGCCTACCTTTGATGGTATCGGTGACCATGGAAATCACCGGCACCATGTTGGTGGGCAGCGATATTAGCGCCGTGGTGGCCATTCTGGAGCCTTTCAAAATCGATATTTTGGGGCTAAACTGCGCCACGGGACCCGACCGGATGACGGAGCATATTCGGTATCTCACCGAGCACGCGCCTTTTGTGGTGTCCTGTATTCCCAACGCTGGATTGCCGGAAAATATTGGCGGCGTTGCCCACTATAAACTGTCGCCGGTGGAGCTGCGGATGGCCCTTCATCGGTTTGTGGAAGATATGGGCGTCCAGGTGGTGGGCGGCTGCTGCGGTACCACGCCGGACCATATTGCCCAGTTGGCAGAGGCGGCGAAGGAGCTGAAGCCCAAGGAGCGGGTGGTGCGGCGATCGCTAGAAACAACCCTGGACAAAACCAAAGGGGACGTAAAATCCGCCTACGAACCGGCTGCCGCTTCTATTTACAGCGCCCAGCCCTACGAACAGCAAAATTCATTCCTAATTGTAGGAGAACGGCTGAATGCTAGCGGTTCCAAAAAGTGCCGCACCCTGCTCAATGACGAAGACTGGGATGGGTTGATTGCCCTGGGCAAATCCCAGGTCAAAGAGGGAGCCCACGTGCTGGATGTGAACGTGGACTACGTGGGTCGCGACGGGGAACGAGATATGAAAGAGCTGGCGGCGCGGCTGGCGACTAGCTCGCCCCTGCCGCTGATGCTGGATTCCACCGAGTGGACCAAGATGGAAGCCGGGCTGAAAGTGGTGGGCGGCAAATGTATTTTGAATTCCACCAACTATGAGGACGGGGAAGAGCGCTTTTTAAAAGTGCTGGAGCTGGCGAAACAGTACGGCGCTGGGGTGGTGGTGGGCACCATTGACGAAGATGGGATGGCGCGGGCTGCAGAACAAAAATTTGCGATCGCCCAGCGAGCCTACCGTCAGGCGGTGGAATTTGGCGTCCCTGCCCACGAAATCTTTTTTGATACCCTGGCACTGCCCATTTCTACGGGAATCGAAGAGGATCGCAATAACGGCGCGGCAACGGTGGAATCGATTCGGTTAATTCGAGAAAACCTGCCGGGTTGTCACGTGCTGCTGGGGATTTCTAATATTTCCTTCGGTTTAAATCCGGCGGCGCGACAGGTGCTGAACTCGGTATTTTTGCATGACTGCATGCAGGTGGGGATGGATGCGGCGATCGTTAGTGCCGCCAAAATTCTTCCCATGGCAAAAATTGAAGACAAACATCAAAAAATTTGCCGCGATTTAATTTATGATCGCCGCGAATTTGACGGTGATATTTGCACCTACGATCCCCTAGGCAAACTAACCACTTTATTTGAAGGAAAAACCACTAAAAAAGAGGCAGGCGTTGACGAAAACCTGCCCTTAGAAGAAAAGCTAAAACGTCACATTATCGACGGCGAACGTATTGGCTTAGAGCCCATCCTCGACTCGGCACTGGCCCAATATCCACCCCTAGAAATTATCAACACCTTTTTGCTGGACGGCATGAAAGTGGTGGGGGAACAGTTTGCCAGCGGTCAAATGCAGCTGCCCTTTGTGTTGCAATCGGCGGAAACCATGAAGTCGGCAGTGGCTTATTTAGAGCCCTATATGGATAAAGAGGAGGGCGGCAAAAGTAGCGCCAAAGGGAAATTTCTAATCGCCACCGTTAAGGGAGATGTGCACGACATTGGCAAAAATCTAGTGGATATTATCCTTACCAATAATGGCTACGAAGTAATTAACTTGGGCATTAAACAGCCCGTCGAAAATATCATTGACGCCTACGAAGAACACAAGCCCGACTGTATTGCCATGAGCGGTTTGTTGGTGAAATCCACGGCGTTTATGAAGGATAACTTGCAAACGTTTAACGATCGCGACATTCAAGTTCCGGTTATTTTGGGGGGCGCTGCCTTAACACCCAATTTTGTGCGAAAAGATTGCCAAGCGGTGTACAACGGTCGAGTCATTTACGGGAAAGATGCCTTTACTGACCTTACCTTTATGGATAAGTTAATGCCGGCAAAGAAAGCAGAAAATTGGGAGAATGCTAAGGGATTTTTAGACGAGTTTGATGAATCTAAAGCTAGTGATTTGGCGGACACTCAAGCTGAATCCAATGGCAAAGTCAAGGCGGCGGTAAAACAGGAACCGTTGCCTGTGGATACCAAGCGTTCCGAAGCGGTGTCCGTGGATGTGGAGCGCCCCACGCCTCCATTCTGGGGTACCAAAATTTTGCAGGGGGACGACCTGCCCTACGACGAGGTGTTTTGGCATCTGGATTTACAAGCCCTATTCGCCGGGCAGTGGCAGTTCCGTAAGCCGCGCAAACAGTCGAAGGAAGAGGACAAGCAGTTTTTGCCGGACAAGGTTCATCCCATTTTGGACTCCTGGAAGGAGCGAAGCCCCCGGGAATACCTGCTAAAGCCTCTGTTGATTTACGGTTACTTCCCCTGTAATGCCGAAGGAAATACGGTGTTTGTATACGATCCCGAGGCGATCGCCCAGGGAGCCTCCATTAAGACCTTGGATCCGGTCACCTCCTTCGAATTCCCTCGCCAGCGCTCCAATCGTCGGTTATGTATCGCCGACTTTTTTGCCCCTCGGGAATCAGGACAAGTGGACGTGTTTCCCATGCAAGTGGCTACGGCAGGTGACGTGGCTACGGAATTCTCTCAGAAACTCTTTGCCGCAGATCAGTACACCGACTACCTGTACTTCCACGGGTTAGCGGTACAAACGGCGGAGGCGCTGGCGGAATGGACCCATGCTCGAATAAGGCGGGAGCTAGGCTACGGACACCTGGATCCGGACAACATCAAAGATATGTTTGCCCAACAATTCCAAGGATCCCGCTATAGCTTTGGCTATCCTGCCTGTCCCAATATGCAGGACCAGTTCAAACAGCTTGATCTACTGAAGAGCGATCGCATTGGCATGTATATGGACGAAAGCGAACAGCTTTACCCTGAACAGTCCACCACGGCGATCGTGACTTTGCATCCCGTTGCGAAATATTTCAACGTGACGGTGTAGCTAAAAACTTAAGCCCCGGCAAGCGCCTGCAACTCTAACCAATAGACACCAACCAATAAGCACCAAACGCCCCCACCCATGTTAAGAAGGCTGGGGACAAATTCTGTCGAGCAATACTCCTCAATAGCCCTTACAAAACCTGAGTTCAATGGTGCGATCATAAGTCTGGATTTAACTTCCCCCCTTAAAAAAAGGGGTTGATATGAGAGCTTTTTGTTTACGGTCCAGAGAACACCGCGGCTTCGATGTCTTGCCGGCTTAGGGAATATTTGAAGGATCGGCTAATTTCCTCACCCCCTTCATTCACTTTGGTGTACTTCACCGCCAGGTTATCTTCCTCGAGGGATAGCTCAGCACTCCAGGCGGATTTCTCAATGAACCAGCAGTGTATGGCGTCTTTGTCCCGTTGACAGCCACAGTCCGTTAGCCAAGCTTCGATCGCCGGTAAAGGGTGGTTATACAAAGGAGTGTCAGCGTTGGGAAGAGTCATGGTGTGTCTGTGGTTTTGAAAAACGGGTTATGGAAGAATAAAGCACGTACCATTAAGCCTCGGTAATTTGAGGCAAAGCAGTTTGGGGAACATACTTTAGCAACATATTTTAAAGCGTGATTTGGCTTAGGACGGCGATGGGTAATTCGAAGGTTTCGCCGCGCCACAGGGCAACGCCGATCGCCAGGGTAATACAAAGCCCGAAGGTAAGCAGCAGGGAGAAAATCGCAAATAGCTCACCAGAGGATAGGGGGCGGTCAATGGGGTCTAGGTAAGCAGAGCGATCGCCTGGCTGGTCGTCATTGAGGGAGCTCCACGGTCGGATCACGTTCACCGACGAATAGTTCATTAATTCATCGTATTGGGCGCGGCGCTCGGGGTTGCTCAGGATTGAATAGGCTTGGTTGAGGGCTTGGAACTGGGCGATCGCTTCCTGCGGCGGCAAGATAGTGGTGTCGGGATGGTACAGCTTACTCAGCTCCCGATAGCGCCGACGAATTTCCACCGGTCCCGCCGACGGATGCAGTCCCAAGCGTTGATAGTGGGTTAGAAACTGGGTCTTGGTCCCAGCACCGGGCGCAGCGTTGGGCGCGTCGTTTTTACTGGCATCGCTCATGGAATAAGCCGAATTCAAGGGCGATCCGAAACAATACGGGTTTTGATTCTAGCAGTGTTAATCCAATGAAATCTCTGGAATTGGGATTATGGCGCGAAGTTTTTGGCGATGGGCACGCGACGCCAAACTAATCCCCAAACCCCCGCCAACAATATCCAACCCAGAAGCCCAATGCGCACGTCAAAAAGGGTGATGTCCACAATATGAAACAGGGCTAGGCTGACAAACCCTAGCCAAATGGACAGGGCTGCCGGGCGATCGCCCACGGGCAAACGACCCACCGCCCATAGTCCCCGCCCCAGAATCCAGCCTACGCCCCCAAAGAGCGCCAGGGGTGCGACCCAGCCCGTCTCCGCCGCCAACATTAGGAGCAAACTATGGGGATGTCCCATCCACACCTGGGTTACACCTTCGTATAGGGGCGAGAAATTACGCAGTCCCCAGCCTAATATGGGGCGCTGCCAGCTGAGATCCCACGCAAAATCCCATTGGGTGGAGCGCAGGGTGCCCACAGGACGGTTGGGATACAGGCTGTCGTTGAGGCGGGCCCAAATAAATCGCGGCACGATGATTCGCAGGGGGGTGGCGACTCCCTCGGGGGCAAAGGCGGCTCCGAGGATAATGGCGATCGCCCCGGTCACCCCCTGCCATAACCAATGCCAGCCCAGCACCACGGCCCACGCCAGGGTCATTAACAGTCCCAAGCCCCAGGCGTTGCGGGAGTTCGTTAGCAATAATCCCGCCACCGTTAACCCTAGGGTGATCCCCAAGATGGCGATCGCAAGTTTTGGGCTGGGGGCGGGATTGGGGTGGGGGCGATCGCTAGTTTTTCGGGTGTTCTGCCAAAAATCCACGGCGAGTCCCAGGGCGATCGTCCACACCACCACGCATTAGCTGGCGGTAACGTTTGCATATTCAAAGACCGACGACAGGCGATCCACCGGATTCCCCCCCGCTGCCAGTTGCCAGTTAATGAGCCCCAAAAGTCGCACCGGCCCCGCCCACCAGCCCAACAGTTGTCCAATCCCGATCGCCATTACCGGTCCGCCTCCCAACACCACGAGCCACGCCAACTGTCGAAGCTGATCAACGGTGACCATTAGGCGACTCAGGACCCAAAATACAAAAAAATAGGGGAGAAAATTTGCCAGCCCTAGCGCCGCCTCTCCCTTATCCACGGCTCCGGCAATTCCTAGCACCATTACCCCGGCGATCGCCCCAAAAATCCACGGCAAAGGATGGGGCGCAAAAAACACACCTCCCCCCTTAAAAAATGAGGAACGAAGAGGGCTCATCGATAGTTCTCCCTTTTTCTCAGTGCCCTTTGCCAAGTTGGACGACCGAGGGATTCCCTCACCCCCACCGATTAAGGAGGGCTTTTCTTGGTTGAGTAGAACGGTGGTTAAGAGCGTGGCGGCAAAGCAAAAGGCGACGCCGATCGCTGGACTTAGGGGCAACGTCAAAACGCCAAACTGGGCGAAATACCAAGGGCGTTGATATCGCGGCTCCGGGTGGCTCTGTAGCCAGGATCCCCATCGCGATCGCCCCCACGCCCAAACCGTAACGATCATGCCCAGCATTGAGTCTGGTAAATTACGCACACTCGTAGCCGTAGGGATCCCTGTGCTCCCAAGTTTCATGGCTGCGGGTGAGGCGAATTTGGGCCAGGGCAAACACCGCCGGGATCACGCGACCATAATTGGTGGCAATCGCCCGCCAGCCCAAATCGGGCAAAAACCATGCCCACATAGCTGGTCCCAATACCG
>CALCTI010000389.1 GCA_937894105.1 uncultured cyanobacterium | reverse complement strand
CCAGAACAACGTTCAAGGTTCGCCGCCTGAAACCCTCTTTGAACCTTACTGTTAGTGCTTTAGCTAATCCCCTCACGGTCACCAATTTGTAGCTTTAACCCGCAACTGTTTGATTCAATTTGCTTTTAATCGCAACGCTTAATTCTCCACTTAAACCCGTGGATTGAACCCGCTGATTACGACCTGTTGCGTATTACATATTGCCCCTAGCTAATGCAAAAGAGCCAGCGTCCAGACCCCTTAATGGGCCCATCCTAACCCGCGTTTTTCGCTGCCATCGCTGATGTTGTTAATCTGTGAAATTTTGCCCGTACGTTTGAGAGGAAGCTGTTTTTCAATAAGGCAAACGTAGTTTTTATGGGCTCAAAATTGCCTACCCATCCACTTCAGCTCATTTACTTTTGAGGCAATTCTTAGTGATGGACTATGACAATTGGTAACCGCACCTTGAGACTCCCATAAGACAAATATTACGAAAGGAGTATGGCAATTATGCGCCGATGGGTTGCGATCGCCTTTTGCGAATTTTTAGCTCGTTGCACACAGGAACAACGCGCGTCAGTCAAATTGTTTTGTCCCTAAGGGGTTTTGCGCGAATGGACGAAGCGGAATCTAAGATGGTTAACGTTCACAAAGGTATTGATAGCATTTTGCTGATGTTGCAGCATCGACTGGACAACGAGTGGAGTCCTAAGGGAGTAAAGGTGGCGAAGCGCTATGGAAAGGAGACGTTGCGATAGAGATCGCAGGCAACAGTATTGCTAAAAATAGTGGCGAGGGAGATTCTGGCGAGGGAGGGGGCAGTCTGCTAACGGAATTCGAGACAGCGCCCAGGGATAAGGAAATTGTCAGACGCCAGATGAAATGTTGGCGGCAAGTTTTGGGTCGATTTTTATCCCCACTTAACGGAGTCTTGATGACCTTCGGGGGGCGTCTTTGATGACCTTCGGGGGGCATCTTTACGGTGACTGTAGTTTGGCGATGAAGCGATCGCCCGGAATATCTCGTTCAATAAACTGGGGAAATTCGGGGATATAGGGACTTTTCACGCGATCAATCGTTTCAATGGTGGCGGACTCAGGCAGCACCGGCACATCGGGATCGTAAGCCGTAGCGCGGGACAGGGAGCTGGAGAAGCCCCGGAAAATCATGATGGTATCCGCTTCACCGTCAATGGTGGCGCGCACTAAAAGCACCTCGTCACGGTGGCGATCGCTGTAAGCTTCCAAGCGTTTTTCCACTGTAATCGAACTATCTTCTGCCATTTTTCCAGCCCCCTTCGTATCCCTGACCTATCATCTCAACGCCAGACGACCGTTGCGAGGCAGCTTAGTGATAGCGAAATAGATAAAGTAAACAACGTAAATTGCCAGCCCTAAAATACCGAAAAAGCCCAGGAAGCTGGGATTAATACCGTCGTGAAAATATTCGCGATATAGCCAAGTGGGTTCTAGCCATGCTCGGCACAAAGCACCATCTGACAGGACTTCTGAGGATTTGAACGCGCAGGGGAGGGTAATAATTTGAGCCACTAAACCGATGCTGGAGTAAATGGTAATGATCCAGCGCCAGGTTCTAAAAACCAATCCCAGGAGCCGCTGGGGTTGCTCATCGATCTCTTCGTTTAAATCTAGCCAATACCAAAGGGACGTGGGAATTAAAATTCGCGCCGCAAGGGCAGAAATAAAACCCACCGGAATGGAGGCGATCATGAGGTAGGTGGTAATGGCCAATAGGCTCGCCACTTTCCAATAAATTCCCAGTAGCAGCTTAAGGGCATCAGCTCGGGCGGCAACAGCCCACACCAACAGCACTAAAGGCGCTAGCACCGTAAACAATACGGCGAGGCGATAGTCCAACCAAATCAGCGGTACAAACCAGTTGTCCATGGGTGCTAGCGAGTTCACTTCCTTTTGCAGCCCCATGCTATCAGGTTTGCTATTTAACAGGCAGGGTTGGGGCAAGGGCGAGGGAATCTTGCGTCAATGGTGATAGTTCTGGAGGGGCAAGGGCAGGGTCCAAAAGTAAATTGCTTCCCGCACTTACGATAAGGGGGAAGCAACTAAATCTAATTGATTTGTATTCCGTAGTCGTTAAAAACGACTACAGCAAAAAATATGTCGTTGTTATGAGGTCTGTTTTGGTAACGCTATTGAAAGCCAATAGGGAAAAAACAGTGGGCGATCGCCTAATCAGGCATCCCCTAGTCGTCATAAATGCGGCACTCAGCGGCTTCAGGATTTTCGTCGCAGTACTTTTCTAAGGAATTCTTTTGAGGTACCGCTTCCTTTTGGTGGGACGCCTCAGCCTGAAGCTCTTCAACCGCATCCCAGGCAGCAGCGCACTCACTAGAATTATCGGCGTTGCAAACTTCGCGGGCGTTAGCAACCTCTTCGTCAATCCTGTCTTGAATGTTAGTAGGTTCAGACACTTAGTTGTGACCTCCAAATTAAGCAGCTCGTAAACAGGGCCAGTATCGTAGGCGTCAACTCAGTTTGCCTCCTTGTTAAAGAAACAAAAATGGACGGATTCGGCAAAAAATCTACCAAAGTGTACATTCTGAGCTATTCGCTTCGCAGGTCTAACCCGAAACCTTGCTATATCCGTACCTTAACTCGATCGCCAATGGGATGGCTGTAGTCGCCGCTGCAAACTTCACGATCTGTGGTAGTTGATCACCAAACGATACTTTTTCCTACTCCCCCGTGCCCCTATATCTCAGCCCTAGCCACCAGTCCCAGATCTGCCGCGCCGGTGAAGCGACCTATCCTGACGAATGTTGTGGTGTGTTGCTGGGATTGCTGCGATTTGGGGAGGATGGAGGGGCGATCGCCACGGTAAAAGAAGTGCATCCCGTCGAAAATGCGTGGAAAACGAACAGTAACCAGCATTTTGACCGGATCCCAGGAGCGCAGGAAACGACAGAGCGCCGGTTTACCGTTAATCCTAGAGATTTAATGAGACTTCAGAGGGATGGGCGCGATCGCGATTTTGATATTATTGGAATTTACCACTCGCACCCTAACTATCCCGCGATTCCATCCGACTTTGATCGCACCTATGCCTGGGCGCATTATTCATACCCCATCGTGGCAGTTCATCATGGAAAAGCAGTGGATTTACGCAGTTGGCGACTGGACGAGTCTGGTCACTTCCAACGCGAAATAATCCAGCCTGTACCCTCATTTTCTATGGCGATCTCCCGTGACTAATTGTGCACTGACATAAGGCGTCCCAAATCCGTATCCTTTGCGATGCGATCGCCCTCTTGCCCCGTGAAATGAGTGGAAAATCACGGAACAGATGGGATTACCCCAGCGGATTTGGCGAAGACCCGAGACTGGAAATCTGCGACCAACGGTCAACTATGTTGAATATCGACATCGAGCAAACTCAGCTCAACAAAGAAGAATACGAACGCTATTCCCGCCATCTAATCTTGCCAGAAGTGGGAATCGAGGGGCAGCGTCGCCTAAAGGCTGCGAGCGTCCTCTGTATTGGTACGGGTGGTCTAGGATCGCCCCTGTTGCTATACCTTGCCGCCGCCGGCATTGGTCGCATCGGCATTGTGGACTTTGACGTGGTGGATTTTTCTAACCTGCAACGGCAGGTAATCCACGGCACCTCCTGGGTGAACAAGCCGAAAATTGAATCGGCGAAAAATCGCATCCACGAAATCAATCCGTTCTGTCAGGTGGACTTGTACGAGACCCGCCTAAGTTCGGACAATGCGATGAAAATTATCGAGCCCTACGACATCGTGGTGGACGGCACCGATAATTTCCCCACCCGCTATCTGGTCAACGATGCTTGCGTCTTAGCCAACAAGCCCAATGTGTACGGGTCAATTTATCGGTTCGAAGGGCAAGCAACGGTCTTTAATTACGAAGGCGGTCCCAACTACCGTGACCTATACCCCGAGCCGCCGCCGCCGGGCTTGGTTCCCTCCTGCGCTGAAGGGGGCGTGCTGGGGATTTTGCCGGGAATGATCGGCGTTATCCAAGCCACAGAAACCATCAAAATCATCCTGGGCAAAGGGCAAACCCTAAGCGGCCGCCTGCTGCTTTATAACTCTTTGGATATGAAATTCCGGGAGCTAAAGCTACGTCCCAATCCTGAGCGCCCGGTAATCGAAGAACTCATCGATTACGAACAGTTTTGCGGTATTCCCCAGGCGTCGGAGGAGAAGCCCGATATTCCGGAGATGACCGTTACCGAACTCAAGGCGTTGCAAGATAGCGGCGATGAGTTTGTTCTGCTGGATGTGCGTAATCCGGTGGAGGTGGAAATTGCCACGATCCCTGGCTCTGTATTAGTGCCCTTGCCCGATATTGAAAACGGTAACGGCGTCGATCAAGTGAAGGCGCTAGTTAACGGCGGCAAGAAGCTGGTGATCCATTGCAAAATGGGTGGGCGATCGGCTAAGGCACTGGGGATATTGAAGGAGTCCGGTATTGAAGGCATTAACGTGAAAGGCGGTATCCGCGCCTGGAGCCAAGAGGTGGATTCCTCTGTGCCCGAATACTAGAGAGCTAATTGAGGGGGTCGAAGATGCTAGTTAATTTGCTAGGGGCTGTCATCAATTGAATCACTAAGTCAAGAGCTGTAAGAGTTTCAGCCCTTAGCCTTGTTTGTTTTTAAAGGGCGCGTGCTCCCCCCGGCATAAGG